>JBJOON010000228.1:0-4879 GCA_046051235.1 Bacteroidota bacterium | reverse complement strand
TTCAAACCAAGTAAGTCAACGCGTTTGCTCTACGATAAAGGTACTTACACCTATTCGTTTGATCGTGCATTTAATCAAGTTGTCAGAGCTTGCGCTGGAAACGGAAGAGAAGACGAAACGTGGATTCTTCCTGAAATGATTGAAGCTTATACAGAGCTGCATGCTTTGGGATTTGCCCATTCGGTGGAAATTTGGAAAGGAGATGTTCTTGTAGGCGGATTGTACGGTGTGAACTTAGGAGGTATGTTCTGCGGAGAAAGTATGTTCTCAACCGAATCGAACACTTCGAAATTAGCGCTTTGGCATTTGATTCAACGCTGCAAGGAATACGGAATGGAATGGGTAGACGGACAGGTGGAAAACTCACACTTGGTTTCATTGGGAGCTGAACTCATTTCTCGAGAAGCCTATTTAAAGCATTTAGAAGATGCTCTTGAAAAAGAGACACACAGAGGGAAATGGTAATTTTTCATTTCGAATTAAACCCTTTTGAATCTTTCTCTTCTAATTAACAATGGTAGGACGTGAAAAAGAAATCTTAACTCTAATTTCCGTTTCAAGAACGCGAAATAAAGGATATGAGATGCTTATTTCAGACTACCAAAAACAGCTATACTTTTTTATTCGAAGAATGTTATTGAACCACGAAGACACCAACGATGTTTTGCAAGAAACTTTTGTACGCGTGTTCAAGGGGATAGACAATTTTCGCGGAGAAAGTAAATTGGGAACGTGGATGCACAGCATTGCATACAGAGAGGCCCTCGGGCACATTGAACGAAGCAAGCGGAAAATAAAAGGAGATTGGAACAATCTCATTTTAAGTAACGCCAAGCAGTTAGAGGAAGACGCGCATTATACCGGCGATGAAATGCAACTGCGTTTGCAAGCCTTGGTGGCGGCACTTCCTGAAAAACAACGCGCTGTGTTTGTGATGAAATATTACGAAGAGAAGAAGTATACAGAAATTGCAGAGATCACTGGAACCAGCATAGGCGCGTTGAAAGCTAGCTTCCATCACGCAGTTGAAAAAATAAAACAAGACATTCAACACAACGAAATGAAGGTTGAATTAAATGCAAAAGACAATGAAGAATAACGAATGGAATGTCCCTTCGGATTATTTCGAGAAAAATAAAAAAGCCCTCATGCCTGTTCGGAAGTTTCCGACTGGAAAGTGGTTTCTTGCTTTGGCTGCAGCATGCCTTATTGGTGTTGGATTATTTATGTTGAAGGGGGAGAATCAAACCCAAGAGGTTGCGAACGTGCAAAAGGAAGATATAGGGTCGAAACATCTTTCGACCAATGAAGGGGAAGATTTAGGGGCGAAATATCTTTCGCCCGAAATGGAAGATGTGGGATCGAAATATCTTTCGCCCGAAATGGAAGATGTGGGATCGAAATATCTTTCGCCCGAAAAGGAAGATGTAGGGGCGAAATATCTTTCGCCCAGAATTGCAGAAGAATTGAAAGAAATTCCGAGGGAAGAATTGGTAGCGTATTTATTGGAAGAGGATTCAGATTTAATAGAGAACATAAATTAATAAGAGCATGAAAAAGACAATGATTCTTTTACTGTGCATGTGCACCTTGGGCGCTTATGCGCAACCCGATCGTGAAGAGCCGAAGCGCAGCGAGAAAGTCGAAGCGTTAAAGCGCGCCTACATTACAAGCGAATTGGCATTGACTCCCGTGGAGGCTGAAAAGTTTTGGCCGGTTTACAATGGACACGAAGAAACGCAAAAGACCCATCGCAAGGAGTTGAAAAAGGTAATGGACAAGATGGATGCTGTAGGTGAAAATCAAAAAGCTTTCGAGTCGTTGAACAACGAAATTTCAGCCTTGCGTATGAAAGAAGTGGAGGAAGATTCGAACTTCATGATAGCCTGCAGTAAGGTCATTGGTGTTCAGAAAACCGCGAAGCTTCCGGGTGTTGAGAGAGAATTTCATAAAGTGTTGTTGGAAGAAGTCGGAAGAAAGGGCGGACATCCCGGTCCTCCTCCAGGCGGTCGTCCGCCACACGGCCCGAAACATCGTCTCGAAGACTAATTCGTTTTAAATTTGCGGCATGAAAAAGTTCTTGAAGATTTTCGGGGTAATCATTGGTTCTTTGATTCTCCTATATGTAATCGCTTGTTTCATTGGTCCAAGTGAAATGAAAACGACCCGCTCCATTTCTATCAATGCTCCTGCGAGTGAAGTCTATGAGCAAGTTGCGAATTTCAGCAATTGGAGTAAATGGTCCATGTGGAGCCAGCGCGATAAAAACATGCAAAGCACCTTCGAGGGAGACCCGATGATGGTTAATCACAAGTGGACATGGAAGAGTACAGAAGGAAATGGAAGTGAAATAATCACTTCGGTAATTCCTAATCAAGAAATTAAAACAGATCTTCTTTTCGAAGGATTCGAAGATCCGAACAGAAGCACTTTTACATTCAAAGAGTCTGGATTTATAGATGGGTCTGTTCCTTGTACGACATGCATCACCGAGGTGGCATGGACCATGGACATGGGAAAGATTCCTTTTATGTTCCGAGGAATGATGTTTATGTTTCAAGGAAGACTCATTGAAGATTTTGATGGCGGTTTAGCTAACTTGAAAAAAGTTTGCGAATCCTGATAAATCTTAGCAACCTTTCAGCCTATTCCTGAGTTATCTTCGTAGTGTCTAAACCTTATACTATGAAGTCTCTTTTACTAGGATTATCAATCTTATTCATTTCTGCATTTTCTATGCAGGCTCAAGAGTACTCTGTTGCCCGTCAATGGGATGAAGTAGTTCTTCAAGCCATTCGTAATGACAATGCGCGTCCTACTATTCATGCTAGAAATTTATTTCACATCCATGCTGCCATGTATGATGCATGGGGTTAAATGGGTTCAACTCTCCGTTCAACGGTATCGAAACCCCTGCGAATATTCAATTAGCAAGAGAGAAGGCCATTACTTATGCTGCTTATCGCATGCTGATTAATCGCTATCAGTTTTCGCCGAACTGGGCGAACACACTAACCATGGCGAACTTTGTGATGCTGGGTTTAGGCTATAGCACCGCTATTACTTCGACTGACTATAGTGACGGTGATCCTGCTAAATTGGGAAACTACATAGCAGCGCAATACATTGCTTATGGCAATCAAGACGGTTCGAATCAGTTGCTGAATTATTCCAACCAATATTACGTACCTGTAAATGCACCGATGTTGCCTGTTTTTCCGGGCAATCCCAACAATACGTTTATCAATCGCTGGCAGCCACTTAACTTGGCAAACTTTGTAGATCAGAATGGCTTTCCAGGATTGCCAACACCTGCGGCCTTGTCGCCAGAGTGGGGAAATGTGAAGCCGTTTTCTTTAACCGAAGCCGACAAGACGGTTCATTTCCGTGACGGTAATTTTTGGAATGTATTCAAAGATCCAGGAACACCTCCGATCTTACTTCCAACAGATACAGCCTCTTTGGATCATCCTTTCGTTTTTGGTAATGTGATGGTGGCAACATGGTCATCGCATTTATCTCCAGATGATACGACATTAATAGATATTTCGCCAGCGAGTGTTTGTAACATTCCAGCTCTACCTGAAACTCCGAATGACTACCCAAATTTTTATAATTTATTGGAAGGTGGAGATATCGGGACTGGCCGTTCATTGAACCCAGTTACTGGACAGCCCTACGCTCCTGAATTGGTGAAAAGAGGCGATTTTACAAGGGTTTTGGCAGAATTCTGGGCAGATGGTCCGCAGAGCGAAACTCCTCCCGGGCATTGGTTCAAGATTATGAATGTTGTTCATGACCATCCACTTTTCGTGAGAAAATGGGGTGGCGAGGGTGAGATTCTAGATGACTTGGAATGGGATGTTAAATCCTACTTTGCTATGGGCGGTGCTATGCACGATGCTGCAATCTGCGCATGGGGAATTAAAGGGTATTACGATGGAAGTCGTCCCGTTTCGGTCATTCGTAAAATGGCAGATAATGGTCAGTCATCTGACCCTTCGTTGCCAAACTATCATTACCAAGGTTTGCCACTGATTCCGAATTACATCGAGTTGGTGCAACCAGCAGATACTCTAAATGGCTTTATGTCTGGCGATATTGGTGAGGTTAAGATACGTGCTTGGAAAGGTCCGAGCTACATTCCAAACCCGGTAAACACCTACGCAGGAGCTGATTGGATTTTAGCAAAGAATTGGTGGCCGTATCAACGTCCGACGTTTGTAACTCCTCCTTTCGCAGGATATATCAGTGGACACTCTACTTATTCGAGAACGGCGGCTGAAGTAATGACAGCAATTACTGGATCAGAGTTTTTCCCGGGCGGAGTAGGAGAGTTTCTTGCAACACAAAATCAATATTTAGTATTCGAAGAAGGGCCATCAACGGACGTAACGCTGCAATGGGCGACATACAGAGACGCAGCCGACCAATGTTCGCTTTCAAGAATTTGGGGCGGTATTCACGCGGGTTTCGATGACATTCCAGGTAGAAAAATTGGAATTGAATTGGGACCACAAGCGGTTCAATTTGCTGAAACCATTCAGAATGCTGTTGTTCCTCATGTGGTGAGTGTTACTTTCTCTGATCCAATTATTTCTTCTTCGGATATTGGAAATTCAGTGAGTGCATTTTTCCACTTCAATAAGCCTATGTCGGCAGGTGCTATTCCAACCGTAACATTTGCGTCTGTTGATGTATCGGCATTAGGAGTTCTTACTCAATCGAATGTGTTTTGGTTGAACGATTCTACTTTGGTTGTTGATTATTTGGTTGCTCAGGCCACTCAGCCCTACAGCGGCATTAATTTCCGTGTACTTGGTGGAAAAGGTGTAGACGGATGTTTCGCAAGAGCATACGTTGGCGGTAACTGGAAGAT
>JBJOON010000227.1:0-2966 GCA_046051235.1 Bacteroidota bacterium | reverse complement strand
CCGCAACACCTGCGGTTACTAGAGCTCCAAGAGCAAGTTCTTTCCACACAAATTTCTTCCGAGTAAATAGGGGCGAAACAAGCGCAACGAAAAAGGCTGTTGTGCTAATTACGGCAAGTGCAGTGCTGACGTTGCTGATGTGAATACTATAAAAGAAACAGAGCCAATGGGCGGCAGTAAGAACTCCTACAAAAAGTAATTTTATTAAATCGAAGCGTGAAACGGCAAACGATTTCTTCCGGAAATATTTATAGATTGCGATCGACGCGAGAGCGACCATCATGCGAAGGAAGACCAATACAGTTACAGAAAAGCTAAGTTCTTTTCCGAGTATTCCTGTGAACCCCCAAAGAAACACAATGAAGTGAAGTAAGACGAGTGCCTTATTTCGTTCCTTCATTTTTTTCCGACTCGAATTCTACAACACCGCCGCTAACAACGTACTTCATGAGTTCCAAAGAATTTCCAGTAATCAACTTGACATTGCTGCGCGGAACAATAACCAAATGACCTGAAAAACTGTAGCTCATAGGAATATAGACCCCCACTTTACCCGCTTCAGCCTCTCCAATTTCTTGAAGATCTTCGTCAGTAATAAAACCAATGACTTCTACGTCATTGTCTTTGCTTAATCGAACCAGGACGGGTTTGTTGAATCGCTTTTTATTTCCTACAAAAGCACCCAACATATCGGTAATGCTCTTGTAAATTGTTTTGATAAAAGGAATACGATCAAGGAATTTTAAAAAGCGATTTCGAATTTGATCATTGATGATTTTCGCTCCTAAAAAACCAAGAACGATGAGAGCAACGAGAAGAATTAAAATTCCCAACCCTGGGTATTTGTGTTCAATAGGAAGTATTCGGTCTAATGACGTGAACACCGTATACAAAACATAACCCGTAATGTAAATGGGAAGCGCTAGAACAAGCCCATTGATGAGGTAAGAAAATAATTTTCGAGTAATTGAGTGTTTCATATTATTCGCGAAGATAGATTCTCTTTCTTTCTTTTTTGTTGCCAAAGCTTTGCTCATTTAGAAAAAAATTATTATTCTTGATAGAACCTCAGTTTGAACCTATACCTATGAAAAACATATCAATATTTTTCGCAGTGTTTTTTGCTGGAATATTTTCAGTCAACGCTCAATGTCCGACTTGCTTACCTGATCCTGCATGCACGAATATTACGGGAACACCTATGATTTGTCCTGCTATTCCGCCGAATGCGACCACAGGAGTATACTATGAACAAGTCATGACGTTTTTCATTCCGACAGATGTGGTAGATCCATCTTCAGGAATTAATGCAACCCTTCTTCAATTGACGATTACAGATGTATCAGGGTTGCCATTCGGTTTAGAGTTTACGTTGAACGATGCCGATGGAACTTTTTTTCCACCGCAGGGTGAAACAACTGGATGTGCTACGATCTGCGGTACACCTGTTCTTCCAGGCACCTATGATATTGTGATTAGCATTACGGCTCTGGCTGAAGCCTTCGGTTTTGAAGTTACGCAAAACGACAGTTTCGTCATTACGCTTATTGTTGAGCAAGGGCCAGGCGGGACTTCTACTTTTACGTTCGATCAATCTGCTGGATGTGGTTCTATTGATGTGGATTATGTTGCCACCATTTCAGGCGATGCAGGTCAATTAACAACTTACACATGGGATTTCGGAAACGGACAAACAGGTTCAGTAGCAGATCCAGCCCCAGTCAATTATGCGGCGCCAGGAACATACACAGCATCTCTTCAAACAGTTATTTCAAACTATGTCATTACTTCTGTGAATTTGGCGGGAGTGAACGGAAACTGGAACGGCGATGCTGATGATCTGTTCAGCACAGCCGACCCATACTTCACCATTAATAATGCTGCTGGAAGCGCTGTATACACAAGCGGAACGGTGAACAATCAAACAAGTGCATCTTATTCAAACGTGAACTTCACGCTTTCAAACCCTCCTTATACGATTACGTTTTGGGATTCAGATGATATCTCTCAAGATGATAATTTAGGAACCTCTTCCTTTAACATTGGAGTCGGTTCACAGTCCTTTAACTCAGGTAACGGCACGTCAGGAACCATTAACATTTCGCTCAGTGAGGTGACCAATATTTCGGCATCTACAACGGTTAGTGTTTTCCCACAGCCCGATGCTTCAGTGAGTGTGAACGGAGATGTTATTTCTTGTTCGAACGACAGCATGCCAACATATTATTGGTACCACGATGGAATTCTTATTTCTGGTGAATCGGGGTCAAGTTTAACCATGACAGAATCTGGATACTATTCGGTGTATTTGCAAAACGAATTCGGATGTTCTTCAACCAGTGAGCCTTATTTGTATTGCGCGCCTGTTGAGATCTTTTGGAACGCTGCTTCCGATCAATTGTCCGTTGCAGATACTTATGAGTCTTACCAATGGTTCTACAATGGTGTGTTGTTACAAGGTGCGATTACTTATTATCTGATTAATCCTTCAAATGGAGTCTATGCCGTTCAAGTGACGAACAGTTACGATTGCACTCTTACTTCAGATGTAATTACTGTGAATGTGGGTGTTGAAGAAATTGCTATTGAAGACCAATTGAACATTTATCCGAACCCGGTTACCGATGTTTTGAATGTTCAATGGAACAACACAACTGAAACGGCTACCCTTTCTATTCGCGATCTTTCGGGAAGACTTGTCTTTGCAGAGCGCGTAGCGAATGGAAACGCTGTGCTAGATCTTGCTGCGTTATCAAGCGGCAATTACATTTTGGAATTACAAACAGGACAATCCACTTTAAGAAAACAAGTTGTGAAACTTTGATCCGACTTCGTCGGATTGATCTCGAAGAGATTGATCGAAACTAGTTTCGATTGATCCGGAGGATTGAATGTGTAAACACGAATGTCTTTGACGAATGCCTTCGGCGAATGTCTTCGACGATTTATTTCTCCGACTTCGTCGG
>JBJOON010000226.1:0-2971 GCA_046051235.1 Bacteroidota bacterium | reverse complement strand
TGAACTCCTTTTCCTTGTCCCATTAAAAATGCTTTCAAGAAATTATCTATTTCACCATTCATTACTTTTTCTACATCGCTGGTTTCTTCGCCCGTGCGAACGTCTTTCACCAATTTGTATGGTTGCATAACGTAATTACGAATTTGTGATCCCCATTCGATTTTCTTTTTCCCAGCTTCAATCTCGTCGCGTGCAGCGTGACGTCTCGCCAACTCGGCTTCAAACAATTGTGACTTCAGCAATTGCAAAGCCTTTTCTTTGTTTTGAAGTTGTGAACGCGTCTCGGTATTATCGATGATGATTCCTGAAGGTTTGTGTTTCAAACGCACACCGGTTTCAACCTTGTTTACGTTTTGTCCACCTGCACCTCCGGAACGGAATGTGTCCCAAGAAATATCTGCTGGGTTAATGTGAATATCAATAGTGTCGTCTACAAGCGGATAAACATACACACTCACGAAAGAGGTATGACGTTTTGCGTTAGAGTCGAACGGAGAAATACGCACCAAGCGATGAACACCGTTTTCACCTTTCAACATACCAAATGCAAAAGGACCTTCGAATTCGAGCGTGCATTGTTTTACACCTGCAACGTCTCCTTCTTGAAGATCGAGTTCTTTTACTTTGTAGCCGCTCTTTTCACCCCACATGATGTACATGCGCATGAGCATGCTTGCCCAATCACAACTCTCTGTACCACCTGCACCAGCAGTGATTTGAAGAACAGCACTTAAGTTATCTTCTTCAGCAGAAAGCATGTTTTTAAATTCAAGCTCCTCGAGCTCGGTTGAAGCAAGTTTATATTGCTCATCGAGTTCGCTCTCGTCTACTTCGCCTTCCTTGAAAAATTCATAAAGCACTTGGGTGTCGTCAACCGCAGATTGACATTTTTGGTAAGCATCTGTCCACAATTTTTTATTGCGAATTTGCTTCATGATTGCCTCGGCTTTTTTCGGATCGTTCCAAAAGTCGGGGTCTTGTGTTAGTTTTTCGTCTTCACGAATTTGGAGGAGCTTTACCTCCACGTCAAAGATACCTCCCGAGCGCTCTCGTGCGCTCTTTCAGTTCGTTGATCGCGTCAATTGTTATCGCCATCTGGAATGAAATTTTATAGCGCGAAAGTACGTCAATTAATCTAAAAACGTGTCAAAACTTTCACTCCACTCGCGAAGAACTTTAAATACTTCTTCCGCTTGAAAACCCTTTCGAATAAGGGCTTTCGCGGCATATTGATTTTTCAACCTACCTTTCTTTTCATATTTTTTTTGTAGGGAAGGAAGCAGGGCTCTTATTTGCAACGCATCTCCTTCACTTGGAAGATTTCGAATAGCATCTTGAATGTTTCGGGAAGAAACTCGTTTTGCTTTCAAATGCAATTCAATTTTCCGTTTGCTCCATTTTCGAAATTCAAAGTGGTCGTGCGCAAAAGCTGAGGCAAATCGCGATTCATTTAAAAGGTTTAACGAAATAAGTTCTGCTAATATAATTTGCCTATCGTTTTGCCACACCCCATACTGAATGAGTTTCTTCTCCACATCGAAGGGCGCACGCTCTGCCTTGTCGCAATACCGCTGAATTTTCAATCGGCATTTTGCTAAGTCCATGGGCGCTTCATTTTGCATTTTTCTAAATTAGAAATAATACTTGGCTCTACGTGAATTGTTCAAAGGAATTATGAAATTTCTTTGTTAAATTTGTGAGAGAATTGAAGAATAAAAAATGAAAGAGGAATTAATAGGCCAATTGCGCGACTTACTTCAAACCGAAGATATTATGTTGGTGCGTGATCAAGTAAAAAACATTCGTAGTAATTGGAAAGCAGAAAGCGTGAAAGAGCGTCAATTGCAATGGGAACAATTCAAAACTGAAAATGCAGAAGACGCGGAAGTAGATTTTGTTTACACTCCTCATGAATTGGAAGGTTCTCTTCAAGAGTTATTGAAAGAATACGAAGATAAAATTCAAATAGCAGGAAAGGCGCTTGCACAAGAGCGTTCAAGAAACTTCGAAATAAAATCTGACTTGTGTGATCGCATGGAGCGACTTTCCAAAAACGAAGAAAATATTGGAAAGGCTTTTTCTCTTCAGAAAGAAATTAAAGAATATTGGGATAACACCGGCGATGTTCCTGGAGATAAATACCCTGCGTTAATTGAACGTTGGCATAAAGCGAATCAAGATTTTTTCTATCACATTAACATCTACAAAGAACTTCAGGCGAACGATTTAAAAGTTAACCAGAGATTGAAAGAAGAGTTAATGGAATTAGCGAAAAGGCTTTCAGTTATTGAATCGATAAACGAATTGGAAGTAGAAGTTCGTAAACTTCAACGCGAATGGATGCAGATTGGTCCTTCTCCGAAAGAAACATTCCAACAAATGGGCGACGATTTCTTTGGAATTCTTCGAGTAGAACAAGAGCGCATTCAAGCGCACTACGATGCATTGAGTGCAAGCAGCAATGAAAACCTTTCCAAGAAGACCTTGCTTATTCAGCGCATGAAAGAGATTCTTGAATTAGATCTTTCTCAGAGTAATAGTTGGAATAAGTGGACGGAAGAAGTTTTAAAACTTCAAGAAGAATTTTTACGATGACAGTAAGAATTTTAAGAAAGAATTATAATGACTTTAAAACCTTCGCAGAATTTTGTAAGTTAGCTCAAGACGAGACTGATATTTTAAGATGCTTAAGTAAGGAACAGAAATCAGCACTGATCGTTCAAAATTTCAATCCTTACTCAAAAGAAGCTGAGATGTGCACTAAACTCCCAAGAAAACAACTCATTAGTCGAGATTCTCTAATGTGGAAAGAAATTTTCACCGACATCAATGCTTACGATGGAAGCACGGATGAGTGTTCCATGCATTTCTTTGATGCATTCAAAAAAGTTGGAGACATGAACCGCGCAGCAAGAAACTTTCCGATGGCTGTTGCATGCTATGAAACCGCTCTGAATTCCCTCGAAGAATG
>JBJOON010000225.1:0-2974 GCA_046051235.1 Bacteroidota bacterium | reverse complement strand
ATTTTTTTTTCTGTTACAATAAGTTTATTTAAAAGTTCATGGATATTAAGCAATGATCACCGGACAACTCAAACTATTCGCAATGAAGCAATGTTTATGCGCTTTTTCATGTAGCGCGGAAAGCTGATGTTCATCCTCCTGATTTTGAAAAGTGACCAAAGGTTTTAGCGTTATCTCAGTGAATTTTCCAATGCCGTTTAAATCTATAACCAAAGTTCCTTGGGGTTTGTCGGTGTAAGCGGTTACAATCACTCCAGCATCTGCGCAGCAATGCAAGAACCACAACATGTGACACGAAGACACGGAATACAACAACATGTCTTCCGGATTATACATTGTTGCATCGCCACGAAACTCTGGTGCGGATGAACAGGCGAGTGGCGCCTTGCCTTCAGCAGAAAGCGTGTGGTTGCGTGAATATTCAGTATAAGCTGAAGTTCCTGTTCCGAGGTTTCCGGTCCATTCTATGTTTGCGGTGAAGGTGTGTTGGCGGGTCATAATTTAAACTCAGTTTTGGTGTTCAGATTTGATTGATTGTTTTCAATTCTTTCAAGTTCTTCTAAAAAGTAGACACGAGATCTTGGTTGATATTCCCAAATGAAATTGTTCGAGACGAAGTCTAGTTTAAGAGTGCTATTGGGAACAGAAAATCGCATCCCTTTATTTGAGAAATTGAAAAAGATTTTCTTTTCTTTCAATGGGATAGTGGAAATCTTAAAATAGGGAATTTGTATGTCGTTAGTTTCTTTTCGAAATAAGCGTCTATATCGAAGCGTTAAAAATTGCTCTGACTCATTAAACTCAAAGCCGATGATATAATTTACATTTCTATAAAACAGTAAAAACAATATCGCAACTAAAGAAGGGACGAGACATATTAGTGTGTAGGAAAGAGGGTCGCCTAAAAGATCTAATAGAAGGTCCGAATCGTTCTTGACGTCAGATTTCAAGGATCCATAGAAAATTCCCAATGCGGTTACTAAGAAAGTAAAAATCCCCGTCAGCAATAACTCTAAAATCAAGTACCCGATGTAATTATCGTTTTTTGTTTTCGATTCAGTCATGATTGATAAAATGAAGTTTTTCTCTGAGTCGCTATTGGTAAAAATAGCCCATACGCTTGAATTGGATGCTTGAAGTTGAATTTTAGTCCTTAGCATGAATTACCGAGCAGTAATAAAATCTCTGATTTTCCAATTACGAGGCAGGAATAATCTAACACATCAGCCAAACAATGTTTGCTATCAGGGGCAAGTAATTTAAACTGGGTAGTGGCACTAACCATTTTCCATTTTTTTTCTATTTAATTAATGTAAGGAAGAAGCTCTCAGTTGGTTAGCGCCACTAACCAACTTGCAGAAGAAATTAAATTTTCACAAAATTGTTTTCAAGTTTAACCTGAAAGCTGATTTCGGCTTTGAGCGCTTGAAATACTTTTAGAATGGTGTCGATACTCGCGCTGTTAGCACTGTTCTCGAGTTTAGAGATTTGTGCTTTCTGAATACCAAGCAATTGTCCCAATTGTTCTTGTGTGAGGTTCCGTTCTTTTCGAGTGGTTTTAATCATTTGTCCCAATAAGTCCATGCGCAGCTCGTATTCATATTTTTCTCTAACTGGATTTCCCTTCTTGCCAATGAATTTGTCTTTCATCTCGTCTAGGGTGTATGATTTTGTTTTTTTAGATGGCATTTGAACTCTTTTATTGATTTAGAAAATACTCTTTCCTAGCGATAATTGCTCTTTCTATTTCTCGATTTGGGACTTTGTCAACCTTTTTAACAAAGCCATGCGTTGCCACGACGAGTGTTTTATTCTTTTTACTGTTATCCCAAAATGCGAGTAATCGAATTTGTATTCCCGCATGAAGCGTTCTGAATTCCCAGATTTCAGAACTAAGTTTTTTAAATAGTGTAGCATCGTTGCATTGCGCTGCACGGTCTATGTTATACAAAATCTTTATCCGGGTTTTAGGATTTAGTTTTCCAATGAAATCATGCGCCTCTTCCAAGAATATAGTGTCAAAATATCTCATCGACCAGATAAATGGAAGGTTTGACAAATGTAATAAAAGTTTCTAAATATAGATACATTCATGTTGGAATTTATTTTAGTGATTAATTCTATCTCGAGTGAATCAAAAGTATTTGAATAGGCAATGGGCTTCGAAAATGCTTATGCGACGATATGCGTCTAATTTCCTATCAAGAATCCGCGTCCACAAAGAGATTCAGGAGCTATGGAATAAAAATTCAGATCAATCCTTCGGATATATTGCTTCGCAATTGATTTGAGGAACTCAGATTGATCCGCTTCGCGGATTGATTGCAACGCAATTCAAGTTATTCACAAAGTATCTTCAACCCAAGTTGTAAAACTTTTGCCCCCAACATAGAACAGTCTGAGCTAATTTTGAGGTCCTTCTTGAACCGAAAACCTATGGCAAACGACAATAACTACAAACCGAAAAATCCACGTAAAGACAGAGTTTCCGCTATTCGCGACTTCATGCCAGCGAATGAAATGGGGAAACTTCCGCCACAAGCCGTTGATTTGGAAGAGGCAGTTATCGGAGCCATGCTGCTCGAAGGGAAATCGCTGAATGCGGTTATCGATATCTTGAAGCCAGAGTCTTTCTACAAAGAACAAAACGGAGAAATCTTCGAGGCTATTCGAGAGCTCTTCGGTGCAGGACAGGCGGTGGATATTCTTACCGTAACCCAGGCACTTCGTAAAGCAGGTAAACTGGACTTCGTAGGAGGGCCGCTCTACATTTCACAGCTGACAAACCGCGTTGCGTCAACAGCAAACATTGAAACACATGCACGTATCGTTTCGCAAAAATTCATTCAACGCGAATTAATCCGTGTGTCGAACGATATCATTAAAGCGGCATACGACGAAACCACCGATACCTTCGACTTATTAGACAAAGCTGAAAGCAACATTTTCGAAGTTGCAGAAGGAAACATTCGTA
>JBJOON010000224.1:0-2977 GCA_046051235.1 Bacteroidota bacterium | reverse complement strand
CTGTGCTCGTCAATAATACCTGGAGAAATATGTTTTCCTTTTGCATCTATTTCTTGAACAACCTCTCCCTTCGGAATGCTAAGGTCTACGCCTATTCCAGCAATCTTTCCATCCTTCACCCACAAATCTCCTTCTTGAATGGTTCCGTTTTCACACGTCCAAAGTGTTGCATTTCGAAACACCACATTCTCTTTTTTGGGAAGTGAAGTTTTGCCATAGGCTGTGAATGGATAAATGATTTCTCCAGGAAGCGTTTGTGTTTTTTCACCTTTCTTTTCTTCTTCTTTTTTCGGAAGAGGTGTAACAACAATGGCGATATTCAAAGCTGGTTTTCCGAAAGAAGTGAGGTCTAACAAAAGATCTTTTTCTTTGGGGTGAATATTTCCTGAAACCCTTACGAATGAGGCGCTATCGAGTGTTAACTCTCCCACAGGGAATCCGTCTTTCAACTGAAGTTTCAATTGAACAAGCGTTGAATCTTTCGCGGCACTACCTAAAGCGTCGTGAAGTTTTTTGAGGGCGTCGGTTGTTTTTAGTTTCGAAGTTGAAACCACCTCTTCTCCTTTTCCTTTTTTACCTTCTGCTTGAATTTCAATTCCCGAAAATTGAATCTTGTAGGTACCTTCTAATGAAATGGATTCAGATTTCGAAACGAAATAAGGTTTTCCGTTTACCCACGTTTCGAGAATTTTTGAACCGTCAGAAAACAGCTCTTTGTTTGTTATAATCAAGTTTGCATCATACCCTGCAAGGATAGAACCAACGCGTTGCTGAGCGTTCAAATATTGAGCGGGGCGGGTGGTTAATGCCGCGAGCGCAATGTTAGCTGGAAGTCCTTTTTCAACGGCGATTTTTACGTTGTCTAACAATTGTCCTTTGTCTTCTAAGCCTTGAGCGGTAATGCAAAAATCAAGTCCTGCGTTGTGCATATACGCCAAGTTGTATGGCGCCAATTCCCAATGCTTCAATTCGGCAGTTGTGATATAACGGTTATGTGCGGGATCGCTTACGTCAAAGGCTTGCGGGAAATTCACCGGCACAATGAACTTTCCTTTTGTTCCTTTCATTTCTTCCAAACGTTGGTATTCGTTTCCTCCGGTTTTGAAAATGTATTGAATACCAAATTCATCGCCCACAGCATCTGCACGAAGAATATTCCACTTGTCGTTCGCTTCGAAAATTTGCGCGTGATTGATGTTGGCGTTAAGAGCACGAAGGGAAAGGTTCGTTTCCCCTGATCCTTTCAAATTGGCATACCAATTCGCATCGCAATAAGTCTGTCTCAGTAACGCGATACTTCCCATGATGGAAGAAGGATATTGCTGTTGACTGCTTCCTTTGTTGAATGAAAAGTAAGACGCTGCTTCAGCGCTAATGATGTCAGCATGAATTTCACTTCCAAGAGAGACAAGTGCACCGTTGCCGCGCGCGATACCGTCTGCTTTGTGAGCGCACACCGACGTGATACCCGCGTTGCGATAGCTCTCGGCCTCTTCTTCATTGTGTTGAATTTCGAACGCTGCATTGTATTCCGGATGAATGGCTGCGTTCCAGTTTAATGGACCTTTTCCGGAATCATCTGATTCTTCCCCGTGATTTTGATTCTGTTTTTTCGGAATTCCGTAAGTAGAAAAAACATCGATAAATCCGGCATAGATGAACTTGCCCGTTGCATCGATACGCACGCAATTCGCAGGAATAGCAACGCCTTTTCCAACCGCAATGATTTTTCCTTTTTCGATTATCACGGTTGCTCCCTCTAATTTATTTTCAGGAGTGGAATAAACTGTGGCATTTACCAGAGCGTAGGATGTCACGTCTTTTGGACGAACGCCGTTGAATGGAAAGGTTTCTTGCGCGAACAATTGCACATGCGTCGCAAGGACAAGTCCAAGGATTAAGAGTTTTCTCATGTTGTATGTTGAAGTGAAAAATTCAGAAACGTTTCAAACAAAAATAGTGGGATTCAAATGAACATTGGGTGTAAATGTTTTCCCGTAATGCAATTACATTTGTGACATGAACGAAAGAAAAAAAATTCCGACCTCTGTTTATGCTGAAATGACTCCGAATCCTTCGTCTATGAAGTTCGTTGCAGATCGTTTGCTTTTAACGGGCGGACTTCAAGTTGAATATAAATCTAAGGCTGAAGCATCAGGTTCTTCGCCCCTTGCAGAGGAGCTCTTCAATTTTCCATTTGTAACGAATGTATTTGTTGCACACAATTTTGTAACTGTTACAAAAGATGCTACCATTGATTGGGACATGATTGTGATGCAGTTGCGCGAATACATTCGCGAGTGGTTGATGGACAATGAAATTGCGGTTTCAAATGTGCCTGCGGAATTAATGAGTCGCAGCGCAAGTTTGATTGAAGAAGCAAAGGCGGGAGGCTCAACGCCTTCAAACATTGATCGTTCGAAGTTTAAGCCTTCTGAGTACGACGATGCAATTATGGCGTTGTTGGAAGAGTTTGTTCGTCCGGCCGTAGAGGCAGACGGCGGTGCAATTGATTTTGTGGCCTACGACGAGAAGAAAGTTTTTGTTGAAATGAAAGGGTCTTGCGCAGGCTGTCCTTCATCAACTGCAACATTGAAAGGTGGAATTGAGAACCTTCTCAAGGCAAAACTTCCAAGTGTTGTCGAAGAAGTAATTTCAGTTTGAGGAAATAATCTGTGAAGACTCTCGTTTCACCCACGCTCATGAAGAAAAGTTTCCTTTCAAAAATAGTCATTGCAATTGTACTCTTGTGTGCATCGCATTCAGCGACTGCGCAAGTGGCGCGTGTCTATGTAAACGAATTCTTGCATATTGGTGTGGGAGCGCGCGCTATGGGAATGTCTCAAGCGCAAGTCAGTAGCGTGAACGATGTTACATCGGGCTATTGGAATCCAGCAGGATTAATGGGGCTTGGCAACAAATTAGACGCAGCGCTTATGCACAGCGAGTCGTATGCAGGAATTGCGAAGTACGATTA
>JBJOON010000223.1:0-2982 GCA_046051235.1 Bacteroidota bacterium | reverse complement strand
CAAAAATCCGAGAAATACACGCACGGAATTCTCACTTTTCGCTAAAGCTTCCTCGGCAAAATCTTGTACCACTTCCGGAGTCACATGCTGCAGTGCAATGATCTTGAGCGTATCTAATGATGGAAATTCGCAAGTTACCTGAATGATTTTCCTAGCGTTTAAAAATTCTGAGATGTCAGTGTCATTTAGGTTCTTGGAAGACTGCACTATAATCTTACCTCCTTTAGAAAGAAACGAATTGAGCATCGAACACACTTCTCTAAACGTATCGGGGCACTTCATCAAATAATCGACATAATCTATGCACGCGAAGCTGCAGTCTAAAAGGTACTGTCGCAACTCGTCCTTTATAGCCAGTAAGTCCCTACGTAATATTTCAGATGTCATACACATTATTACCTCACCTTTATCCAGTAGATGATTGGCTGCTCCGCTCAATAGGTGTGTTCCTCCATTACCAATATCACTTCTAATGAGAAGAACATTGGCTTCAGAAGCGTCGGAAAGAAAATCCTCAACGGTATGGTCTATTTTTTCTGGTTGACCTTCTACAAAATCTTCAAGCCTTCCAACATGGAGGAGTTTAATGAATTGTGGTTTATTTAGTTCAGCGTAATGAAGCATGAATGACAGATTGTATTACCAAAAGTATCTGAGTGAAAGATTTATTTTTCCTTTTGTTTACAAGTCACACAAGAAAAACACCGATGAATAATATTGGGGTGTTGAAGTATGTACTTCTCACCCGTTTGAAGAATAATCGGAAATTAAATGACGGCAAGGGTAGTTTCGCCTAATCGTGTAACAGAGTGAGGGTAACTTGTGTTATGGAAAGTATAAGTAATTGAAAAACAGTGCTGTTTTTCTTGGCTGTTTTCACTTTACGATTGTAGCGACATAAGCGGTTATAATCGGTCAATGGTCCGAGTTGCCGGGACCATTGCATACCCATCCTTTAAATTACAAAACCTCTACCATGCGATCTAATTCTTGATGTAAGCTTCTTTTCAGTAATAACCATCGTTTTTTGCGGTTATTCGTGTAACAAATTCATAGGTTAATTTGTTACGAGAAAACTGATTTGAGAACATGGAATCGCAGTCTTCGTTTTGTACATGTCGGAACCATAAACAGGTTAGATCTTTTTTCTTTTGATTATGCGAGTTATCGGAGTTCACCGGTTTGGGCCGGTGTAAATCGGGTTTACTCGAGATTACCGCGGTTTACCGCGGTAAACAATAGGTAAAATCGGGAAGCGTTCTATTTCCTTCCTTGTAAACAAAATTGTTTTTTCTCTGAAAATGTTTACAGGTTTTGTAGACAAAACCGAAAAAAAATCGAAAATGTTTACTAGTTAATTTTTTCCAGAGTCTCGTCATTAATTCCAGAAGGTGAAGAATTTGCCACGAATAGAGAGTCGCCCCAATTAGTCATGTGTTAGCGGTGAATTTGCTGTTCGTTCAAACCAAACCAAGTACTCTCGGATTTGAGATACGAGATAATAAGGCAAATTGAGCAGGTGAAAGTTTTTTCCGAGCGGTGTTTTTACCGCTGAAATGGAAACTTCGCCGGCATAGAAACGGACGGCCAGATTGTGAGGCGCCAGATCCATAAACTGATGCAACGATCGCAGGGTGCCCGTCTTGCCCGATTTCGTTTCAATTGGAATCAATTTACTGTCGTGCAGATAGATGTAATCAACCTCTGCAGTGGATTCCTTCTTTTCCTTCACCCAAAAATAGATCTCGCCGAGTGCATCGAAATGAGTGGCAAGTAATTCCTGGCCGGTCAAATGCTCAATGATGGTTCCTTTGTATATGCTGCTCAGGTCTTCTGTTCCCAATATTTCCTTGCGGATGCCTACGAAGTAATTCAGCATACCGGTATCCAACACTTGGAGGCGTGGAGCCTTTTTCAAGTCGGGCTGAAGAGGAAGGGTAGTGGATGTGTTGGGATAGAGCAGGTGAAGCAATAATGCCTTTTCGAGCAAGCGAAAACACTCGCTGATTTCTCGCGAACGATAGGCCGAATTACCGAACCCTCCGAATTGAATGCGCTTACCGGCCTCTGTGAACGATGACCGAATCACATGCCGCAGGTGCATCACCTGTGTGTCATTCTTTGCGTATTTCTCGACATCATCGAGGTAGGAGCTTATTAGTGAATCGAACAATGGATTGAGAGCCACGAGGTCCTTGTTCTTAGCGTAATTGTTTACTATTTCAGGCATGCCGCCTACCACGGCATACGTATGATAGAGTTCCATGAGTTTTCCATGAGCGTAGTCGTTACAGGGAATGTTTCTCAGTTGTTCAAGAGCAACATGTTCGCCCAGGGCCTCCAGGAACTCCGGAAAGGATACAGGCCGAAGCACTTTGAATTCCACCCGACCAACAGGGAAGTGGATTTTTTTATCAAAAAGGGTTTCGAGCATGCTGCCGGCAGCAATCACTTTTACGGAAGGCTCCTGCTCATAGAAATAGCGAAGTATGTTTAACGCCTCGGGTACTTCTTGAATTTCATCGATGAAAATCAGGGTGCTTTCCTTCTTGGACAGCAATTGATTTTTGAGAAAGAAAACCGTTTGCAGTAGGTGTTCCAGATTTCGATAGTTTTCAAAGGCTCTCCGATCTTCACTCAATTCTAGATTGAGGTAGATGTATTGATCGAAGCGTTTCGAAAACTGATGAACGACAGTCGTTTTTCCCACTTGCCTAGCGCCTCTTATTACTAGCGGTTTCCTGTCCGGTTTTTCCAGCCAAACGTCCAGTTCATGTTGGATAAGTCGTTGAAACATGTTGCAAAGCTAGGGCAATTTTCTTGAGAATTTGTCACAGAGTGAGGGTAATTTCATCTGGATTTTGTAACAGAGTGAGGGGAGTTTTGCCAAACCGTGTAACAGAGTGAGGGCAACTAACGCTAAAGAAAGGTTAAGCAGCTGAAATACAGCATTATGTTATTTCGGCCTAAATTTTCACAATA
>JBJOON010000222.1:0-2992 GCA_046051235.1 Bacteroidota bacterium | reverse complement strand
ATCTAAATTGTACAACGTTAAGTTAATGCGGTGATCTGTTACACGTCCTTGCGGATAATTGTAAGTTCTAATCTTCGCGCTTCTATCTCCTGTGCTCACGAGCGACTTGCGCATGCGAGAACGCTCTTCGTGTCTACGATTCACCTCCGCTTCAAAAATACGTGACCGCAACATGGTCATGGCCTTGTCCATGTTTTCATGCTGACTTCTTCCTTCCTGACAAGCAACAATGACTCCGGTTGGAATGTGTGTTAAACGAACGGCAGATTCCGTCTTGTTAACGTGCTGTCCACCCGCACCACTTGCGCGATACGTGTCTCTGCGAATGTCTGACATGTTCACCACAACATCGAACTCTTCAGCTTCAGGCATAACGGCAACCGTAGCCGCTGAGGTATGCACACGTCCTTGAGTCTCAGTTGCTGGAACGCGTTGTACACGATGCACACCGCTCTCAAACTTCATGGTACCGTACACCTCATCTCCTTTCACCTTGAACGAAACTTCCTTGAATCCGCCCATGGTTCCTTCACTCAAATTCAACACCTCCATGCTCCATCCTTTGTCTTGGATGTAACGTGTGTACATCTTGAACAAATCACCGGCGAAAATAGATGCTTCGTCTCCGCCAGTTCCTGCGCGGATTTCAACGATAACGTTCTTGGTGTCTTCTGGATCTTTTGGAATGAGAAGAAACTTAATTGCCTCTTCCATTTCAGCAATTTTCGG
The DNA here is from genome assembly GCA_046051235.1 of Bacteroidota bacterium. GTDB lineage: Bacteria > Bacteroidota > Bacteroidia > Flavobacteriales_D > Sanyastnellaceae > CAIZGX01. The sequence continues at coordinate 2,263 of JBJOON010000222.1, read as the reverse complement.
AGACAGCTCATTGTATTCTTCTTGCGCCATTTCTTTCAAGTCGGCGCTTTCATTGCTGTATAGAATTTCTTTGGCCCCCTTCAAATCGTCGAGAGCCTTTTTATATTCTAAGTAAACGATATTTATTTTTTCCAACTCGCGATACTCGCGCATAAGTGCCGGATACTTTTTCATATCGGCAATTACCGTAGGATCGGTAATGCTCTTTCCCACCTCGGTATATCTATCGGAAATAGCCGACAAACGATCGATTAACTCCATGCCTTCTTAATTAATATTGAAAGGTTCCGTGTTCGGAACGAATTTCTAATGTGTTTCCTTCGCCGGCTTCTACGCGACCAATGATTTGCGCGGCACATCCCACCTGATCGGCGTAATTGATAATTTCCAAAGCAGTTTCTTCATCGGTATAAAACTCCATGCGGTGCCCCATGTTGAAGACTTTGTACATTTCCTGCCAAGGTGTTTTAGATTCTTCTTGAATCATTTTAAACAGCGGCGGAATCGCGAACAAGTTGTCTTTCACAATGTGCACATTGTTGGTGAAGTGAAGAACTTTCGTTTGTCCACCTCCACTGCAATGCACCATTCCTTTGATTTTGTTACGACGATTTGCAAGAATTCGCTTCACAATAGGAGCATAGGTTCTTGTTGGCGAAAGAACCAGTTTCCCTGCATTCAATTCTGCATCGTGAACGTAATCTGTTAAAGTATAAGATCCTGAGTATACCAAGTCCTTTGGAATAGCACTATCGAAAGACTCTGGATACTTCGCTATTAAATCGTTGTAGAATACGTCATGTCTCGCAGAAGTAAGTCCGTTACTTCCCATTCCTCCGTTGTATTCAGACTCGTAAGTTGTTTGTCCATACGAAGCCAAACCAACAATCACTTGTCCTGGAGCAATGTTCGCATTATCGATTACCTCGTCTCTGCGCATGCGACAAACAACGGTAGAGTCGACGATAATGGTTCGAACCAAATCACCCACATCGGCTGTTTCTCCGCCTGTTGTATGAATCTTCACTCCGTGTTTTTCAAGCTCTTGGCAGATCTCTTCGGTGCCTGCAATAATGGAAGAAATTACTTCGCCCGGCACTACGTTCTTGTTTCGGCCAATGGTGCTGCTGAGCATGATGTTATCCACAGCTCCTACGCACAATAAATCATCTATGTTCATGACAATTGCGTCTTGCGCAATTCCCTTCCACACAGAAAGATCTCCTGTTTCCTTCCAATAGATGTAGGCTAAAGAAGACTTCGTTCCAGCGCCATCTGCATGCATGACAATGCAATGCTCTTCGCTTCCCGTTAAATAATCAGGAACTATTTTACAAAAGGCCTTAGGAAAAAGACCTTTATCTATGTTTCTAATTGCAGCATGAACGTCTTCCTTCGAAGCACTCACTCCTCTGCTGTTGTATCTGTTTTCGGCTTGACTCATATATAAATAAAAAGGGCTGACAGCGAGTGTCAGCCCTTCCTTTAGTTTAATGCTATTTCTTTGGGACGTAGTCCGTTCTTAAAATTCTGAATGTTGTACGACGATTCAATTGGTGCGCACGTTCACGCGCGTCGTTGTCTTTAATTGAATTGATGAATGCTTCATCTAACAATGTTCCAATTGGGAATTCTGTGAATGTTTCAGCAGAAAGACGATCACCATCCTTAATGGTGCGAGGCTCGCTTTCACCTTTTCCTTTTGCAACTAAACGGTCAGCAGCAATTCCTTTCGAAGTAAGGTATGTTACGCAAGTCTCTGCGCGACCTTGAGAAAGTTTATCGTTGCTAGCTACATCACCACGAGCATCTGTGTGAGACTCTAACTGAACAACAAACGTTGGATTCTCGGTTAATATATTCAACAAGTAACTCAACGAGTCAGCACTGTTTACTTCGTCATTGATCAATAATTCTGTTTTGTTGAAAGGGTACAATACTGTTGGCATTGGGTATTCCTTTCCAATTTCTACAGGGATTAAGAAATAATCTTGTTGGTAGTTCGTAGACTCTTTTGCTCCTTTGGTAGAGAACTTATCGGCAGTGCCAATGAAGTTTTCTTTTTGAATATCTACGGTATATTTCGTTTCTGGCTTAACCTTCGTTTTGTCTAGGAAGAAGCTACCGTTTGCATCTGTAACAACATTGTAAGTTGATCCGTCTGATCCGATAATAGTTACTTTGCAACCAGAAAGCGTACTTCCTGTTTTCTTGTTGTAAGCTGTTCCTGTCATGGTGAACTCCAAAGGGCGCTCATATGCAT
>JBJOON010000221.1:0-3010 GCA_046051235.1 Bacteroidota bacterium | reverse complement strand
TTCCTTCAGACTTTTACAAAAAGGGAGATACTATTCGTGCGGTTGTATACCGTGTTGATTTGCGTAACAACAGCCCACAAATTATTCTTTCGAGAACTGCTCCTGAATTCTTGGAGAAGTTATTCGAACAAGAAGTTCCAGAGGTATTCGATGGTTTAATTACCATTAAGAAAATCGTTCGTGAGCCAGGTGAGCGCGCGAAGGTTGCTGTTGAAAGCTACGACGATCGTATTGATCCAGTAGGTGCTTGCGTAGGTATGAAGGGTTCACGTATTCACGGAATTGTTCGTGAGTTACGTAACGAGAACATCGACGTTATTCACTACACAACGAACGAAAACTTGTTAATCGCTCGTGCTTTGGCTCCAGCGAAAATTTCGAGTATTAGCATTGACAAAGACAACGCGAAGGCAGATGTATTCTTGAAGCCAGACCAAGTGTCTTTAGCAATTGGAAAAGGTGGACATAACATTCGTCTTGCAGGAAGATTGTGTGGATACGAATTAGATGTTTACCGCGAGACAGATGTTGACATCGACGATGTGGATTTGGAAGAATTCTCAGACGAAATCGACAGCTGGATCATCGACGAATTGAAATCGATTGGTTGTGATACCGCTCGTTCAGTTCTTGAGATTCCAAAAGAAGATTTAGTTAAGCGTACAGATTTAGAAGAGGAGACCATTGAAGAGGTGTTGAGTATTTTGAAATCTGAATTCGAATAATTCGTTTCGGTTTTCGCTTGTGCTGCGCACGATTCAATGTGTTAAATAGATTTTATAAGGAACGGGAATAGATTTATGTCAGAAACAAAAGGACCACAACGCTTAGGTAAGGCCGCCACTAACTTAAATGTTAGTAAGGATACCATTATTGAATTCCTTAAGAAAAAGGGAGTTACAGTGGATAACAATCCAATGGCGAAAATTGAGGGTGAAGTATATGATATGCTTTGCGCTGAATTTTCTACGGACCAAAAAGCGAAAGAGGTTGTTCAAGCGGCTGCTACGAAATTGCGTGAGTCACGCGAGTCGTTAAGCATCTCGGACAATAAGAAAAGAAAGGACGGTGAAAGTGAAGAGTTGTCAGATATAGATTTGGCGAAATTCAAGCGTCCGGAAGCCGTGGTTGAAAAACCAAAGGTTAAGGCTAAGCCAGTTGAAGCACCAGTTGCTCCAAAGGTTGAAGAGCCTGTGAAGGCTGAAGAAGCAAAGGTGGTTGAGGCTCCAGTTGAGACTCCTACTCCAGCGGTTGAAGCGCCTGTTGAGGCCCAACCTGAAGAACGCAGCAATGAAGTAAAGGTTGTTGGAAAGATTGATCTTTCTGCCCTTGAAAAACCAAAGCGCGGTAAGAAAGCTCCTGAGCCGAAGAAGGAAGAACCTAAAAAGGCGAAGAAGGAAGAACCGAAAGTTGAAGCTCCTGTAGCTAAACCGGAACCAACTCCAGAACCAGAAGTAGTGAAGCCAGAGGTAGTGGAGAAAGAGTTGATTCGCGTAAACGTCGAGAAACTTGCGGGACCTAAGTTGATGGGTAAAATTGTTTTACCTACAACACCTGAAAAGAAATCAGCTGCTGCTACTGCCTCGGAAAACAAAGAGAAACGCAAACGCAAGCGTATTTCGAAAGTAGATATTGGACGTCAGCAGGAAATTGATAAGCGCAATGCTAACAAGCCTACTCGAGCACCATATGTTGCTCAACCAAAGGCAGCACCTACTGAAACAGATATTCAAAATCAGATTAAAGAAACACTTGCACGTTTAGGTGTGGGTGGAAAATCTAAATCTTCAAAGAACAGAAGAGATAAACGTTCTCAAGTAGCTCGTCGCAGTGAACAAGAGGCAATGCGCATGCTTGAAGAGAATGCGGTGTTGAAATTAACTGAGTTCGTAACGGTGAGCGAGTTGGCTACATTAATGTCGCGCAACGCTACCGAGATTATTGCAGCATGCATGCAATTAGGAATTTTTGCTTCTATTAACCAGCGTTTAGATGCCGAGACAATTGCAATCGTTGCAGAAGATTTCGGTTATCAAGTTGAGTTTGTGGGAGCTGAAGTAACCGATGCAATTACCGAAGAAGTAGACAACGAAGAAGATCTTCAATCACGCCCTCCTGTAATTACGGTTATGGGACACGTTGACCACGGTAAAACTTCCCTACTCGATTACATTCGGAAGGCGGATGTTTTGTCTGGAGAGGCCGGTGGAATTACGCAGCATATTGGTGCGTATACCGTTACTCTTGCAAATGGAAAGAAAATAACATTCTTAGACACTCCTGGTCACGAAGCTTTTACCGCTATGCGTGCTCGTGGAGCTCAAGTAACTGACGTGGCAATCATTGTAATTGCAGCAGACGACAGCGTAATGCCACAGACAAAAGAAGCCATTAGTCACGCTCAGGCTGCTGGTGTTCCAATGATCTTCGCGTTCAATAAAATGGATAAGCCGGAAGCCAATGCGGATCGTTTGAGAGAGCAACTTTCGCAAATGAATATCTTGGTGGAAGAGTGGGGTGGAAAATACCAAACGCAAGAAATTGCTGCTAAAAAGGGATTGAACATTGACAAGCTTCTTGAAAAAGTATTGCTTGAAGCGGAAATGCTAGATCTTAAAGCGAATCCGAAGAAACGTGCGATAGGTACAATCATTGAATCATCGTTAGATAAAGGACGTGGTTTCGTTGCAACCTTGTTGGTTGAAGCGGGAACACTTCGTGTTGGAGATCCAATTCTTGCTGGACAATACAGCGGTAGAGTTCGTGCTATGTTTAACGAGCGCGGAGGAAAGGTTGAAGAAGTAGGACCAGCAACGCCAGTTTCAATCTTAGGATTTGAAGGTGCACCAAATGCGGGTGATCGTTTCAACGTGTTAGCAGATGAACGTGAAGCACGCGAAATTGCAACGAAGCGTCAACAACTACAACGCGAACAAAGCGTTCGTACGAAGAAGCACTTGACCATCGAAGAAATTGGTCGTCGTATTGCTCTTGGAGATTTCAAAGAATT
>JBJOON010000220.1:0-3016 GCA_046051235.1 Bacteroidota bacterium | reverse complement strand
CACCACGAAAAAAAGAATTTTCATTTACTGAAGAATACGGACGAAGGTTTTGCGCGTTTCGTTTCACTTGAACACTGAAGGAAGATTTGCCGAACGCCATACTGTTCCAACAGGTAAGCCCTTGTCCAAACTGAACTTGGTAATCCCCTATAGCCAATTGCTTCAGTCCTCTCGCTTCTCGAATAAACAGCGAAGCACTTTTAAAATCGGGTCCCATACGAAGCGGCTCGCCAATATCGTTTTCAAGCGTTAATCCGAATGCAATATTCCGTCGGTATTGAAATCGATAGCGCAAATATGTTCCAAATTCACTTCCCAAAAAATTCTTCTTTCCTGTCATTGCATTTGGAATAAACCCAGCCTGTTCTTGCAACGTTCTCTTTGTTCTGAATATCACATCATGCATTCCCTCTTCCTTCAACCTTCGAAGTGAAAAATCAGAAAATCCATCTTCTTCATTCACAAAAACAAAAGGTTGCAACCACCGAACAGTCGTCAGATCAAGGCCTCCAACACTTTGCAATTCAAAGATGCTCTTCAATTTTCCATATTTGGAAATATGCTGGAACAACGATTGAATCTGAGCGTCGCTCAATACAACCAACGCTTGCAGATCCGCTATTTCTGCTGAATTGAGGTTGAGCTTGTGTCGTGCGAAATAATTCAAGTCTTCTGTCAGCGAAGAATAATCAATCTCACTTCCTGCTTCCGTCAAACTTGAAATACTTTCAATACGCTGATCAACCACTTGATCCAATTCAAATTCTTCAGAATGCTGGGCATACGGACAAATCACCTTCAACCCGAAAAATAAAAAAAACATGCATCTAGTTATTCCTTCCATAAGTAAAAGAGATTTGTGGAGTAATACCCAATTGCGGATGAACGGTTGCTGAAACGTCGAGCGAATAATTCTTCAAGCGTGTTCCCACACCCATTGACCAAGTTTGCCAATGGGTGTTCATTCCCAAACGAAAGGTAAACAAGTCAACTGGAAAATATTCCAATCCAAAACTGTAACTCAATGAAGCTATTTGTGAAGAGGAGGAAGACAGTTGGGCAGATAAGCTCACCTGCTCTCCAAATGAATAAGTTGTTCCAAGCCGCAGCGTTGCTGGCAAGTCTTCTACATTCTTTATCGATTTCAATGGAAGATCCGCTACAGCAGCCCATTTCCAATCTTTTCGAACGTTATACGTAGCGCCTACGTTCATCCAAAAATTGGAAGCAACTCCGTAGCCATTCATTATTCGGGTGGAAGAATATCCGAAGCTTCCAGATGCACTCAACTTTGGTGACAATGCAAGGGCATATCCAACATTCACGCGCTTTCGATTAAACTCGGTATTCCCATACGATTGGCATACGACCCCCATAACTCCCGTTCCGAAACGCTTCAAAAAAGCCACTCCGGCGTCGTTTATTGCGGAAATTCCGTAGGGTATCTGACCATAAAAGGAGCAATTCAGTCCCTTCAATTCGGAAGAAGCAGATAAGTTATGAAATCCGGCAAAAGCATCGCTTTGCGTGATTGCACTTCCGCTAAGTGCCGCCATTCTTGCGCCCTGTATAAGTTGCGCATGAATTCGACCGAAAAAACTCAGCGATAAATAGATGGAAAAAACAAAATATTTCATCTATTTAAGTTAATCCAGAAGAGAAAAACTTTCATATTCCAAGAAGCATTGTATATTTGCACCGCAACAAGCGCATGTGGCGTAATTGGTAGCCGCGCCAGACTTAGGATCTGGTGCCGCGAGGCGTGGGGGTTCGAGTCCCTCCATGCGCACTGTAAAAGCGGAGGTCAACCCTCCGCTTTTGTTTTTATCTTTGCACTCTATTTTCAATACCTTCCATGGGCAAATACAGGGAAATCAAAGGATTGTCGCTTCCACAAATAGCGAACGACATACAATCATACTGGCAAGCGGAGAACATTTTCCAACGCAGTATAACTGAACGCGAAGGCGGCCAGCCATTCGTGTTTTTCGAAGGGCCACCTTCTGCGAACGGAATGCCGGGCATTCACCACGTTATGGCGCGTTCCATTAAAGATATCTTTTGTCGTTACCAAACCCTTCGTGGAAAACAAGTTCACCGCAAAGCCGGTTGGGATACACACGGACTTCCAATTGAATTAAGTGTAGAGAAAACATTAGGCATTAAGAAAGAAGACATTGGTAAAACCATTTCGGTTGAAGAATACAACAACGCCTGTCGTAAGGAGGTTATGAAGTACACCGACCTTTGGGAAAAGCTTACCAAAGACATGGGGTATTGGGTCGATATGAATGACCCGTACGTTACCTATGACAACAAATACATTGAAACGGTTTGGTGGTTGCTTCAACAATTGCACAACAAGAATCTGTTGTACAAGGGCTACACCATTCAACCCTACTCGCCTGCTGCAGGAACCGGATTGAGTTCTCACGAATTGAATCAACCTGGCTGCTACAAAGAAGTGAAAGACACTTCAGCGGTAGCGCAGTTCAAATTGATTGATGCGAATGCAGCACTCTTTGTGAATTCGGATCTTCCTATTTATGTTTTAGCCTGGACGACTACTCCTTGGACCTTGCCTTCAAACGTGGCGTTGGCTGTTGGAGAAAAAATAAATTACACCGTTGTTGAATCGCTTACGCCGTTTGGAAACGAGCGCGCTTATTTCATCGTTGCTTCAGCGCTTCGTGAAAAATATTTCCCTGTAGCGAACGGAGAAAACTTTGAAGAGTTCAACGCTGGAGATAAGAAAATCCCGAATAGAACGGTTTCAGAATTAAACGGAAAACAACTTTTAAATCTTCGATACGAACAATTGCTTCCTTTCGTACAACCCAACGATGGCGATGCTTTCAAGATTATAGCTGGAGATTTCGTTACTACGGAAGATGGAACGGGTATCGTTCACATTGCGCCAAGTTTCGGTGCAGATGACTTCCGCGTAGCAAAACAAAACGGCATGGGAAACCTTACCCTTGTTGATCGCAGAGGACGTTTCCTTCCGGAAGTGCAA
>JBJOON010000219.1:0-3038 GCA_046051235.1 Bacteroidota bacterium | reverse complement strand
GCCGAACGGAATTTCCTCGTAGGCGTTTGCTGCTCTTCCTTTTTTTATTCGAACGGCATAGCGTTCGGTATCGTTGCCGTGAATGTGAGAAAGGTTCGCGAATGTGCCGTTGTTGTTACTGAATTTGGCAATTTCATTGGCTCTCCATCTGTTTTGATCCAGTGTGAAGTAGGCATTTTGCGCAATGGGTGCATCGTAGGTCAGTCTCACGCCCGTGATTGAATCTCCATTTTGAAGAATAACATAGTGCTGAGCGGCACAAAACTGGGCTGTTGCAAAAAAAATGCAGGCGAGCACTATTGATTTTGAGTAAGATGCGAAATTCATTGCAACGAATTTAAGAAAACTCTTTTGGGATTGGAAAAAGATATTATCTTTGCCGCGGAGAGTTGGCAGAGTGGTCGATTGCGGCAGTCTTGAAAACTGTTGACTGTAACAGGTCCTGGGGTTCGAATCCCTAACTCTCCGCTTGAAAAGCCTCGATTTATTCGAGGCTTTTTCTTTTATATTTGCTCTATGAACAAAGCATTACTATTCTTATTCGCATGTTTCCTCTCAATAGCCGCATTGTCTCAGGATGCTGGAAAGTCTAAAATCTATTTGAAAAACGGCGACGTGCTAACAGCGCGTATTGTTGGCTATAAGCCACAAGAGTCCTTCACCATTGAGATTTCAATAAATGCTATAGTTGATATTCCTTTCAATGATATTGAATACATAGTCCTTGATGCAAACAACAAGAAAACAACTAAGCCGAGTGAACTAACTCCAGCAGATGTCAATACAATGCCTGCACCAAAGCAAGAAAAAACCTTTGGCGATTTCTATTTCGAATCGGTGAATGAAGGAGTTGTTGGACTTGGGGTAGGTAAAGTTGGCGGATTCACCATTGATGTTCCTCGTGTTGATCCTTCAACTGGTATGCCTGTTTTTGACCCATGGACGGGCGCTCCGATCTACGATAAAAAGACATTGGCTAATACAACATCCTTCGGTGGTGTATATTCTGCCAATGGAATTGGATATAAGAATTGGGCTTTCGCAGGTATTGGAGTGGGTGCTATGGGGTACTCAGACGATATCGGGTTCTCAGTTCCTTTCATGCTTGATCTTCGCGCACGTATTATGCCTTCTAAAAAAATCAGTCCTTTGGTTATGGTTTCAACCGGTATTGCTTATCACAAAGGAAGCGTCGGTTCTATGGACTTGAACGACGGAGTAGGTGTTTCTTTAAAATTGAACAATCAAATAAACATTCACGCACTTTTATCTCACAGCTATATGCGCTACTACGGAAGACTTTCAGCTTCGGGTGCTGCTGTTCTCGATGGGATTTATTACAATTACTTCGGCGTGCGAATGGGTGCAAGTTTCAGATTCTAACGAACCAACTGAAACCAACCTTCTTGCTGTTCTGGTGTCAGCATAGATTCACCGTTTGCGTATTTCGCTTCTACAACGAAATAGTAAACTCCTGTTGATGCCTCATTGCCATTAATGGTTCCATTCCAATTGTTATCAGGGTCTGTAGATTCAAACACCAATGTTCCCCAACGATTAAAAATTTTAATGGAATATGAAGCCACCGCAGTTGTGCTTCCATCCCCAGAGAAATTCAAATGGAAGGTCTCGTTGAAATTGTCGCTGTTTGGACTGAAAATATTCGGAATAAATAGAGTTGCGCATTCAGGAAGATCAAGTACATAGCTACCTGCGGCATCACATCCGTTTGGATCCAATGCGGTCACATTTACCGTAGTATTCGATTGCAATTCAATCGTTGGATCACTAGTCCCATTGTCCCACTGTATGTTCGAATACGATGGGTCTATTCCTAATGTCGTTGGTCCGTCCCAACATCCAGATTGCGTCAGATTTTGAACAGAAATAATCGGATTGTTGTTCGCGCTTATGAGTTCAGCTGTTGCGGTAGATGTGCAGCCATCTGGATTAGAACTTAAGACTGAATAAACACCCATTTCTACACCCAAGAAACTAGTAAAACCTGAAGTGAGCGGATTTCCATTCAACGTCCATTCATTATTCACTGCCGGTCCATCGCTGACAACAGTTAATGTTAATTGTTGGCTTTCATCAATACACAAGACCGTTGAAGCAGGGGAGAGCGTTGTCTGAAAATTCTGATAGTCTAACTCAACAGGTGTGCTTGGTGCTATGCAAATGTCGTTCGGACAAGTAAGCGAATAAACACCATCGGCTGTTGCTGTGTATGAATCTGAGATTTCTCCAGCAATAGCAACGCCATTCATTTGCCATTGATACGTGCTGCAAATATTGGTTGTACTGAATACAGTTGGAGAGTTATCGCAAATAACTTCATCCACATTCGGAGTTATATTCAGCGTGCTCAACGGAATGACATTCACTGTAGCACCATCGATTAAAGTATCTGCACTGCAACCATTGCTGGCAATAAGTGAGTAGGTATAAACGCCAGGTGAATTGTAGCAAATAGTTGTAGCAATGCTGTCTAAGGTTAAATCTGGAGTGCCATTGACAATCCATGTCCACAAACCTGGATTACCTGCAGACGTATTTGTTACTTGAACGCAATCTCCTTCACAAACACTGTTTTCAGAAATGCTAAAGCTAGCTGTAACCGGAACATCACTGTTGTTTGAAGCTCCAGGAGATGGAGGCAAAGTTCCAGACACCCACGGATTCACACCATCACAACTTCTAAATACCGTTAGGCCATCGTTTGATCCTTGTCCAGGTACCGTTTGAATTTGACTGAATACAGGAAGAATAGGAACGGTGAAATTTGGACAAGGGCCAATTGGATTTGTCGTGAAAGATGTTTGCTGATTCCATTGTCCACCACCCCAAACGATTCCGTCGATAATGGTTCCAATGTTATCGAAAAGTAACAACTGCTCAGCGTTGTTCGTCAAAATCCCAACCTGAGAGGTTGGTCCAGTGGTACATCCGCATGTTCCAATATTCACATCTACAGGAACACCAGAATTCGAAGAGCCAATGACAATGAATCCATTTCCAGGAATAGTCGTACCTGC
>JBJOON010000218.1:0-3051 GCA_046051235.1 Bacteroidota bacterium | reverse complement strand
TGAAGTTTTGCAGTTATCACGGCTTCTCATTGAAAGCCATTGGTATGTTTAGCGAAGAGGAATTGACTTCGCGCGAAGAGCACAACGAACGCATGCAAGTCGCCATGAAAATGGCCTTCAACCCGCAACATGCTATTCTTACGCACAGAGGGCGTAACAGCAGTGAATTCGTTTTTGTTTTGGTTGAAGATGGATTACCGAAAGGCTACGGATTTATTGATCAGCACGTAGATACCATTTCTTCCGTAGACGATTTGAAAGACCGACTAATTCCGTTGAACACATCTGAATTGAGTGCAGGATTCATTCAGCATTTCATGGATTCTCCGCAAGGACACCGCGTGAAGCCGCTTACTTCGTAAGACTTTTGAAAAGATATTTCGAAATCACGAAAGGCACAGCCAACAGCCATTCCAGCGTGTGCAAATGTTCTTTCTTCAAGCGAATTTCTTCCGCATACAATTTCCAAACGTAACGCTTTGAAAGTCCATTTGCATCGCACTGCGCCACGGTTTCATTCACATATTCAACCTTTACATTTTTATTTTTTAGGTGGAAGTGAAACTCGTAATCGCCCAAGATTTGGTACGTTGTATCGAAGTTTCGTTCTTGAAATAACGAGCGTTTGTAGATGACACCTTGTTGGTGAAGGGTGTGTTTCCAAAACATTCCTTTCGGGAAGGAAGGCCTGTGAAGCTTGGTGGTGGCTTGGTGCGAGAGGTTGGTGTTCTCAACGTTACCAAATACAACATCGGCGTTTGCACCGCGAGCCATTAAATGCGCAAGAGTGTTTTCATTTGCCAAAACATCGTCGCTTCCTAAAATGTATATCCAGGTGCCTTGTGCCTTTGCAATTCCTTTGTTCATGGCGTCGTACACGCCGTTGTCTTTCTCGTGAATGAAGGTAATGGGGAAAGGGTAGGAAGGAAGCGAGTGAAACGATTCGGGTTCATTTGCACCGTCTACAACAACAACTTCAAGTTGAACGTTTTTTTGAGAAGCAATGCTATCGAGGGCTTGCGCAATGCGTGCGTCTCGAAAGGTTGGAATAACAACGGTGCATTGCATACGGAAGAGTTAGGCGATGGCTTCTTCTATCTCTTCTGGACGCGGAGACTCAATAAGTTTCTTTCCTTTACACAATACAATGCGTGAACTGTATTTGCGCATAGCGTCGTAGTCGTGCGAGGCCATAACCACAGCGGTTCCGCCTTCGCTAATCATTTTCAATAAATCTAAAATGCCTTTCGCTGTTGATGGATCGAGGTTCCCCGTAGGCTCGTCGGCAATAATCAAATGCGGAGAGTTCAACAACGCTCGGGCAATGGCCAAGCGTTGTTGTTCTCCACCACTTAATTCAAATGGCATTTTTTGTTTCTTTTCTGAAAGTCCAACGAGTTCCAACACGTCGTCTATGCGGCTGTGAATAGCGGAACTTTTGTTCCATCCCGTTGCACGTAAGACAAATTCTAAATTATCTGAAACCGAACGGTCGGTGAGCAATTCAAAATTCTGAAAGACGATTCCCAATTTTCTACGAAGCTCTGAAATACGCTTCAGCGTAAGCTTGCGCAAATCAGCGTTGCACACTTGTCCCTTTCCGTTCTTCAACGGAAGGTCGGCGTAAAGTGTTTTCAATAAACTCGATTTTCCACTTCCTGTTTTACCAATGAGGAAAACGAATTCACCGTCGAATACTTCGAAGTCTATATCTTCCAACACGCATATTTTTCCTTGAAAAATAGAGGCGCGTTCGAGCGATACAATGCAATTGGTGTTCTCTTTCATTCTTCTCGTTTAGTCTACCTTGAAGGCTTTCTTTTTCACTTTTCCGTTGATGGTAATTTTTTCCATGGTCATTTCCAGAGCTTGTCCACCCGCATTGATTTGGATAGTTTTCGGGAAAGTCATTCCATCAACGGTCATGAAATCTTTGATGTTTGTTTCAGAAGTAACAGCTCCTTCAGGTCCTTCTTCAATGGAATATGCTGAAACCAATTGTCCGCTTGCTTTGTCGAAGTATTCTGTTTTCACCACTTTCTTTTTCTCGTTCAACGTTTCAAGTATGTACACTTCTTTTTCATTGCGCATGATGCTTCCTGCAAGATTCAACGAGTATCCGAAATCGGCCATATGATCGCGAAGAAAGAAATCTGCTTCCATTTTCGCTTTCAAAATATCGGCAGGTTCAACAGGTGCTTCTTTGCCCATAGACTTCATCACTAAATTCGTTCCGTCGAAAATCTGCGTAGACAATTTCATTGGTCCCATGCTTACTTCAACACGAAGCATTTTGTTGTCGAGGGTTAAGGTTTCAATGTTTATCGAAGTTCCTTGTACGCTCATCTTTCCTTCTTGCTTCAAAGACTTAATTTTTTTGAATTTGTCTTTTCCGCCGTTAGCAGCGTAGTAAGCTTCAACAACAGTAGCGGCAGTTACACCAGCAGTTGGAGGAATAATTCCTTTCGAAACACTTCCGTCTGTGTTGAATTGCATAACTTCTCCATTCTTGCTGAACGGCTTCAACTTCTCTAAAATGTCTTTGTTTCCAACTACTGAAATGTAACAGTTGTTTGGCTTCAAGTATTTCTTCGCTGCCGCTAAAACGTCTTCTGCGGTAATGGCGTTCAAACGCTCGAGGTAGGTTTCGTAATAGTCTGCAGGCAAGTTGTATTTTGAAATGTTGTAAGCGAATTGCGCAACTGTCCCAGCGTTTTCAAGACGACGCGCGAAAGCGCCAGACATAATGCTCTTTGCAGACTTTAATGTTTCAGCAGAAACCGCTTCGTTGCACAGACGATCCATTTCGAACAACAACTGAACAATGGCGCTGTCGGTTACTTCGTTACGAACACTTGCACCTGCGCTGAAGTTTCCAATGACATCGTCTGGAACCATAGAAGAATAAGCACCGTAGGTGTATGCTTTGTCTTCACGAAGGTTTTGCATTAAGCGAGTTTGGAATCCGCTTCCACCTAAAATATTATTCAATACTGTTGCAGCTAAATAATCTGAAGAGGTAATGTTCAACGGCACCGCGTAGGTCACGTC
>JBJOON010000217.1:0-3068 GCA_046051235.1 Bacteroidota bacterium | reverse complement strand
GCCGGATGCACACGCGGAGATGGAATGAGTGGAATGCCTTATGTGATTTCTTCGGAATTTATGGGCCACAACTTTGCGCCGCTTCATATTGGAATGGCAAGTGCAGGGAAGCACACCGAGAGTGCGCAATGGTTCATTACGCTGGCCTATACACCGAATTTAAACGGACGTTACACCGAATTTGGAGAAGTTGTCAGAGGAAAAAAAGTGTTGCAAAAGATTCAAGTCGGAACGCGAATTCGTTCCATGCGTGAACAACATTTATTCTAATTTGTAGTTGGGTTATGGAAACTCAAATTCCGATGAAATTAAAATTAATCTTACCCTTGTTCATGATTGCCCTAGCGTCATGCGCTGAGTCGAACAAGGAAAATCCCAAAGGAGAAATTATGAAAGTTGAAATGAACGATTCGTTGGAAGTGGCCACCCTTGCAGGTGGATGTTTCTGGTGTGTGGAAGCGGTTTACGCGAACGTAAATGGTGTTACTAAGGTAGAGTCGGGGTATGCAGGCGGATTCATTAAAAATCCATCTTACAAAGAGGTTTGCAACGAGACAACCGGTCACGCTGAAGCCGTTCAGATTTATTTCGATCCAAGAAAAGTTTCTTTTTCTCAATTGCTTGAAATCTTTTTCGTAGTGCATGACCCAACAACTCTGAACAGACAAGGTCCAGATTCAGGAACACAATACCGCTCTGCGATTTTTTATCACAATGAAAAGCAAAAAGAGTTGGCGATGAAGGCCATTCAAGCCATTAATGAGACAGGTGAGTGGGGCGCTAATGCTGTTACCGAAGTAACGGAATTTACCAATTTCTACAAGGCAGAGAATTACCATCAAGATTATTATGCATTGAACGGCGAGCAGCCTTATTGCAGAATTATGATTACTCCGAAATTGGAGAAATTCAAAAAGCGCTTCGGGGAATTAGCGAAATAGTTTTTTCTGTTTTCTTAATTGCCTTAACTTAGACAACCAATTGATTCACAAACGAGTCTTTTGGAAAACCTAAGTCATGAAGAAATTTTTATATTCTGTTTTATTCGCCGCTTCTGCTCTTTCAAGCCAAGCGCAATTCAATGTAGATTCTATCTCAAATCAAACTTCTGCAGTAGAAGATTTGTTTTTAGCGAACGGAATCTTTGTAAACAACATTTTATTTACCGGTGATTCTGCCCAGCTCGGTTGGTTGACTGACGGAAATTCTGTGTCACTGGGTATTGATGAAGGACTTGTCCTTTCGACAGGATTAGCCACTTCAGTGAGCAACGGTAATAACATGGCTGGAGGCAATTGGTCGACACCTGTCAATGCAGATTTGTATGCGCTTTCAGGTTTCCCAACATATGATTTGGCTCAACTTGATTTCGATTTCGTTGCAACCGGAGATTCGATGACTTTTCAATTTGTCTTTGGATCTTCAGAGTATCCAGAGTTTGTTGGAACCAGTTTCAACGATATTTTTGGTTTCTTCGTTCATGGGCCCGGTATTGCTGGATCGTATACAAACGGTGCAGTGAACATCGCGCTTGTTCCAGGTACAAACACTCCGGTGAGTATCAATACCATTAACGCAGATACCAACGCAACTTTGTACAACGACAATTCGACTTTAGTTATTCCAAATTTGTTTTGCGACGGGTATACTGTACCTATGTTCGCTTCAATTGGGAATTTGGTAGTTGGCGCAACATATCACATTACGCTTGCAATAACAGACGTTTCAGATTCAGCATTGGATTCTTGGGTGTTCTTAGGTGGAAATTCATTCCAACAATTCTGCACGGTGAACTTCTTGGAAGAAGCAGATGACAGAGGCGCACAGCAATGTTTGCTTTCACAAGTAAAGGCCGATTTAGACTACACCGTTTTCTGCGGAACAATCACCTTGGAGAATCAATCGCAAGTGAACATGAACGTGGCTAATGCCTATTACGAAATGGGCGATGGCAATACAATTCCAGCGAATGCGACAGATGTTTATTCTTATACTACTCCAGGAAACTACACCGTGAAGTTGGTTCAAGAAACCATCGATGGCTTCACCGCGAAATACACCTTGGGTACTTTCCCAATTTCTGATATCATGCCAAATGAGCCGTTCATTTCACAAAACGGTTCAATTGTAAGTATCGATAACTACGACCCAAGTTGGTTGGTGTCTTGGTTTGTTTCAGTTGATGGGGGATTTACCTACACGGAATTGGAAGGCATAACTACTCCTTCTTTCGACGTAACTGGAATTGTTTCAGACGGAACGTTTATCTATGCCGGAATTAGCAACGGTTGTTTAAACAGCTCAGTCGCACAAATGGTTGTTGGAGTGAATGAATTGAATGAAAATAGTTTCAGTGTTTATCCGCAACCAGCAGATCAAGAAATTTTCTTCTCGAATGTAAACGAATTGAAAACAGTGAAAGCATTCGATGCAACAGGTAAGTTGGTAATGCTTGAAAACAATGTAACGAATGTGTTGAACATTTCAACCTTGTCTCCTGGATTCTATGTTTTACATGTAACGAACAAAAACGGAAAGCAAGAGCGTGTGAGTGTGATGGTGAAGTAAGAAATGCTGAAAGAAGAATTTAAATATTTTTGGAAGGGAGCGCGATGGTTCGCGCTCCTTCCTGTTTTATACCTCGTGCTGCTCTTTGTCAATCATCGTTTTCAATTAAGCGATTTCAATGTGTATTACGGCGCTGCCGATGCCCTATTGAACGGAGAGCAAGTGTATGGAAAGGCTTTCGGTTTGTCGAGCGGATTTTACAAATACTCTCCCGAGATTTTAGTTCCCTTTCTTCCTTTTGCGCTGTTGAAGTATGACGTGGCTGCTGTCTTGTTTTATCTGATTAATACTGGAATTATTCTTTTGTTGTTGAATGAATTCAAGCAGACATTTTTCAAGTCGTATGAATGGGGAAAGGAAGTGTGGTTCTTTTTGATTGTTACGGTTTTGTTTTTCGGAGATCAGCTCGAACGTGAATTGTTTTTAGGAAATGTCAATGCGCTTCTTCTTCTGTTAACCCTCTGGTCTGTTCGCTCCATTGAAAACAAGCAGCACGCAAA
>JBJOON010000216.1:0-3074 GCA_046051235.1 Bacteroidota bacterium | reverse complement strand
ATTCAAGAAAAAATTAAAAATCTATCGCAGAAATAATACAATAAAACTAACTTTGACTTAATGTTATCCGAAAACATTTCAAATATACTACTGGATTTTGAACCCATTTCCCTTTTAGAGATGGATCGCGTTAAATTAATGAATCGCATTGATACCAAATTTGCATTCTCTAAAAAACAACTTGTTCAAATTCTTCCTGATTTGGCAGCAGACTACAAAATTTTAGAAATTGAAGCGACAGCCACAGATGATGAAGTGAAAAAAGCCTTCCGTAAAATGGCCATGAAATACCACCCGGATAAAGTAAAAGATTTGGGAGATGAATACCAGAAGGCTGCACAAGAGAAATTTATTAAGGTTCAAGAAGCATACGATCAATTGAGAAAAGAGCGTGGAATGAAGTAATTGCGTATATTTACTTCTCGCATTTCTCTTATGAAAAAATACATCTTATTTCTCGCTCTCACTTGCGCTGTTTCAAATTCTTTTGGACAAGCCTATTTTCTAAATGGATCAGCTACCGCAACAGGTAACGACTGTTATCAGCTTACTCCCAACCTTGGCACGCAGAACGGAACGGTTTGGTATGCCGATCAAATCGATTTAAATCAACCTTTCGATCTCGCATTTGAGATGTTTCTTGGAAACGTCGATGTAAATGGTGCCGATGGATTGTGTTTTGTAATGCATACACAAGGTACAGCGGCAATTGGTGCAAGTGGCGGCGGTATGGGATATATGAATTTCGGAACCAGTTTTGCAGTTGAATTTGATACCTACCAAAATTCAAATCCCTATTCAGATCCGGCGTTTGATCACGTGGCCATTCAACGAAATGGTAATGTTAATCACAACACCATTGACAATCTTGGCGGTCCAGTTCAAATGAGTGCGTTCAATGCGAATACAGAAGATGGTCAATACCATCCGGTTCGATTAATTTGGGACCCAATTAACTTTTTATTTTCAGTCTATTTCGATTGCGAACTTCGATTACAAACAACAATAGATATTATCGAAGATGTGTTTTCAGGTCAAAACATGGTGAATTGGGGATTTACAGCAGGGACTGGAGGTTTGTCTAATATTCAGAGTGTCTGTTTAACTCCTGACATATTGAACACAACGAACGACATTACAATTTGTCCCGGTGCTGCGGCTGTCTTAACTGTGAGCGGCGCTGACATCAACGGAACTTTTCAATGGACACCAGCCACTGATTTAAGCAATCCGAGTGGCGCAAGTCCCGTTGCTACTCCAAGCAGTTCGACTATTTATAATGTTGTTTACACCGATTTGTGCGGGGTGACTACTGAGCAAAATTTTAATGTTAATGTCGAACCGCTTTCTGTCGATGCTAATGCAGTTTCTGACATCAACTGCGCTAACCCTGTTACGAGTATAAATTCTATAAGTAACATCAATGGTGTGACTTTCTTTTGGATTACTTCGGATGGAAGTTTTATCACACCTACCAACTCATTCTCAGTGGGCGTTGATTCTCCTGGGGTTTATTCTGTTCTTACCGATTACCAAGGTATTTGTCAGGCCATGGACACAATTACGATTGTGGCTGATTACTCAGATTTCCAAATTGTTACTGGCGGATCCATACAGTTGAATTGCCTGAATCCAAATGGAAATCTTTCCGCAGTAGTGAATGGTTTTCCAAACACGGCTTACAACTGGACTACAGTAGGAGGAACTATCAATGGCGGAGCAACATCGGCGAGTATTAATGTCGCTGCTGCAGGAACCTATACCGTAAATGCAACTTTGAACAGTAACTGTTTCGACACTGAAACAATAACGGTTAATGCTGATTTCGATGTTCCGACTTTGAATTTATCATGCTTAAACGGGCTCAATTGCATAACTCCAACTGCAACCATAAACTCCGCTACAAATGCGGGATCGGCTACTTATAACTGGACTGGACCTGGAATTCAATCTGGACAAGGTACTGGAGATGTTGTCGTGAATGCGGCAGGTACATATTCACTAACCATAACCGATAATTCAAATGGTTGTCAATCATCGGCAAATAACATAATTGAAGAGAACTTCACTACACCCTCTATTACCATTGGAATTCAAGATACCTTGAGTTGCTTATTTCCTGTTATTCCTATTCAAAACGTGACCGTTAACAATTCAAACAACTACTCGCTAGTCTGGAGCACCGTGGATGGTTTTATTGTGGATGGCAATAACACTATCGTTCCAAACGTATCGGTTTCGGGAGACTACACTCTCCTTGTAACAGACAATTCTTCGGGATGCACAGATTCGCAAGATGTATTTATTGCTGAAAGCTCTTCTAGCCAATTCGCCATTGAATTGGTTCAATATCCAAATATCTTAACCATTACCGATGGTGACTTATTGAATACGTGCTGGTCACCTTTCCTTTCGGGTTTAGACCAAAGCGAACTCTTTACATTGTTCGACACGTTTGAATTAGACATATACAATAGATGGGGGAAATTAATTTTTGAATCATCTGTTCCTTCAAGTTTTTGCCCCGATGAAGTTGAATTTTCACAAGGTACTTATTTCTATACCTTGGTGATGTCTTCCCTCTGCGGTGGTGTTGAAAATTATCAAGTTTCTGGAACTTTCTTAGTGAAGTAATGAAACTTGGCTCCTTTCTCTTATTTTTGAAACCTAACCTTTACAGAATATAATTACTAAAATGGAACAGTCTAAACAAAACAAACATCCAAAAGGACTTTGGTACCTCTTCGGAACAGAAATGTGGGAACGATTTGGATATTACCTCATGCTTGGTATTTTCTCTCTTTACATGATTGAGAATTGGAACAGCGGCGGTATGGGATTTTCTTCAGCTAAAAAATCAGATATCTACGGTACTTACCTTGGACTTGTATACTTAACTCCTTTTATCGGAGGTCTTTTGGCCGACCGTCTGTTGGGATATCGCAGATCAATTATTATGGGTGGACTTATGATGTCTGCCGGATATTTCTGCCTTTCCATCCATTCGGAATTGAGCTTTTATATTGCTTTGTTCCTGATTATCCTCGGAAACGGATTTTTCAAACCAAACATTT
>JBJOON010000215.1:0-3091 GCA_046051235.1 Bacteroidota bacterium | reverse complement strand
GATTAACATTGCTATTGTTCGGGCAGACTACAGTTTCAGTTGGAAAAAAGTGAAGTGGGAAGCGGGAGTGAAAGGCACACAGGTGAGCACGAACAACAAACTTGATTTTTTCAATGTGTATGGAAATGTATTCAGTGTAGATTCAAACCTCACCAATGCATTCGACTATAAGGAACGCGTGCTTGCGGGATATGCAAACGCCTCGGGGAAGTATAAAAAATTCGGATGGCAGGTGGGAGTGCGTGCGGAAAATACGAAGAGCAATGGAGAGTTATTCGCATTAACCCCGCAACCGCTTTCAAAAGTCGATCGCTTGTACACGAACTTCTTTCCAAGTGCTGCTATTACCTTCGATCACAAAGAAACCAGTACCTTCAACTTAACTTACAGTCGCCGAATAGACAGACCAAGTTATCAGTCGTTGAATCCGTTTGAGTCGCGTCTCGACGAGCTTTCGTATTCACGCGGTAACGCCTTCCTTCAACCGCAATATACCGATGCGTTCGAGTTGAGTCACACGTTGTTCTATATGATCACCAGTTCCATCGGCTACAGTAAGACCAACGGATTCTTCACCGAGATTACAGATACAACAGAGTTTTCGCGTTCGTTCATTCAAACGCGCAACTTGGGTTATCGCGAAAACATTACCTTCAACTTCGGCAGTCCGGTTACCTTTGCCAAGTGGTGGGACGGTTATGTGAACATGGGCGTTTACAACATTCACAACCGCGCAACCTTTGAAGACGGCAACACGATAGACCTTCGCGCAACTTCGTATAACATCTTCATGCAAAACACCTTCAAGTTCAACAAGACGACATCTTTCGAACTCTCTGGATTCTTCAACGGTCCGAGCGTATGGGGCGGCACCTTCCGCAACAAGCCCATGGGCGGATTAGACGTAGCCTTTCAAAAAACGTTCTTAGACGACAAACTCGTTCTTCGTCTGGCCTACGGCGATATTCTTCGCACAATGCGTTGGAGAGGCATCTCTCAATACGCTGGTCTTTACATGGACGCCAGCGGCCTCTGGGAATCCCGCACGGCGCGTATCAACCTCACTTGGAAGATTGGTAATCAGAAGTTGAAGGAGAAGAAGGCGAGTCAGGTGGATGAGTTTAAACGCGTTAAGTAATCCTTCGGATCAATCTCTTCGAGATCAATACTTCGTATCAATCACTGCGTGATCAATCTCTTCGAGATCAATACTTCGTATCAATCACTGCGTGATCAATCTCTTCGATATAAACTACATCCGCAGGATTGATTGCAACGCAATTGATTTCGAAGAAATTGATCACCGAAGGTGATTGATCACTCAGTGATTGATACGAAGTATTGATCAGACGAAGTCAGATTGATTGGACTTCGTCCAATTGAAGGAAACATTTTCCCCACTTTTCGTTTCCAATGTAAAATTTGTGTCTATCTTTGCGCCGCTTTGGAAATCAAGAAAAGACATATTCTCTCGGAAACACTTCAGTTGTTTCTAAAGTTTGGCATTAAAAGTCTCACTATGGACGATATTGCCAAGAAGCTCTGTATCTCAAAGAAGACGCTATATGCGCACGTGAAGGATAAGGAAGATTTGTTGGAAAATGCAGTGGATCTATTCAGCAAGGCAGAGCAACATCAGATTGAAGAAATATGCAGCAGAGGACTGAACGCTATTGATGAAAGTTTAGAGATTAAACGTTGGGTGCTGGATATGTTGCAAAACATTCATCCGTCTGTCGCTTACGACATGGAGAAATTTCATCCGCGTGTACATCAGCGTATGGTGAAAGCGAGACAAGAAATCATATATAAATGTGTTTTCGGGAACATCGTAAAAGGACAGAAAGAAGGCTTGTACCGCAAGGAAATCAATGCGAACATTTTGGCCAAGTTATATGTTGGACGAATGGAAGTCATGTTTGATCAGGATCTATTCCCGAGTAAAGAATACAGTGTGACCGATGTGTACATGGAATGGTTTTCCTACCACATACATGGAATGGCTACTGAAAAGGGCATTGAACTTTTGAATAAAAACATTCTCAACGCATCCACTTCAACCAAGAAAAAATCAACGAAAAAGCAATAATTCAATTCATGATACAATTCAACATAAACAAAAAATTAAGTGCTCTTCTCGCAGTAGCACTTGGTTTTGTTTCACTCGGAAACGCTCAGCAGGCGCTTACTTTGGCAGCCGCAAAAGAGTTTGCGGTGAAGAACGCTTTCCAAGTGAAAACAACAAATTTGGATGCGCAATCGGCCAAGCTACAAACCGATCAGCTGCTGGCCATTGGTCTTCCGCAGATAAATGGAAGCATTCAATACCAAAATTTCATTGATCGTCCGACTAGCATTTTACCTGGAGATTTCTTCGGCATGCCAGGACAAAACGTTGCTGTACAATTCGGTGTTCCGCAAACATTAACGGCTGGCATTAATGCTTCGCAGTTGTTGTTCGACGGTTCATGGTTAATTGGTTTGCAAGCATCAAAAGCATACACTGCTTTGCAAAACAAGAACATCATTAAAAGCGAAATCGATGTGAAGAAGGCGACCGAAGAGGCTTATCACTACGCTGTGATTGCGCAAGAAAGCATCGCATTGTTAACGGCATCGCGCGATTTGTTGAAGACTACTTTAGACCAAACTATCGCGTTGAACAAGGAAGGATTTGTAGAAACACAAGACGTTGAGCAATTGACCCTTTCATTGAATGAATTGGAAGCACGCATTCGCGTTGCAGAAGCACAAGCGTTAATTGCGAAGGCGCTATTGAAATTCACCATAGGAATGAATGTAGACGAGAACATTACGCTTGCAGACAACAGCAAGACCATATTGGAAGCCTTCAACGCTCAATTGATTCAAACGCCTTTCAATGCAGATAACCTTATCGACAATCAAATTATCAAGGAAGGATTATCGCTTCAAAAATTAAATGTAAAGAACGAACAAGCGGGTTTGCTTCCAAACCTAGCTGCTTTTTACAGTCTTCAGCGTCAGGCGCAACGACAAGAGTTTAACTTCTTCGATGGCGATGAAGCTTGGTACCCGACACAGTTGTGGGGACTTTCAATGAATATTCCAA
>JBJOON010000214.1:0-3117 GCA_046051235.1 Bacteroidota bacterium | reverse complement strand
TGAAAAAAAAGCTGCTTTTTGGTTGGAAAGATTGGGGCTTGGACACAGAGCAGAACACAAACCTTCTGAACTTTCAGGTGGAGAGCAACAAAGAGTTGCGGTGGCGCGCGCGTTGATGAATAATCCGAAAGTTGTCTTTGCAGATGAGCCTTCGGGAAATCTGGACAAGGCAAACGCCTTGGCGTTGCACAATTTGTTTTTCGAATTAAGAAATGAATTCCATCACAGTTTCGTTATTGTAACGCACAATGAAGAACTGGCTTCGCAGGCCGATCGCAGGATTGTAATGAGTGACGGTCAGATTATTTAATAAACGAAGTCGCCCAAATTGAGCGAGAAAGTTTGAATAGCATAGGGAATAGAACGATTGTAAAGCCGATCCCGGTGAGCAAAAAGGTTTTGGGGTGAGTTAAAAAACCGAATTCTATAGCACCCAGTGCATCAAGAGTTTTTAGTGCAACCAAAATGGCTACCCACATGGCAACGGTAAGTCCCCAACTCACATAGGCAGCTCCAAAGTAAAAGCCCGGCTCTGGGTTGAAATTGGTTCCGCATTCAGAACATTCTGATTTTACTTGTCCCAATTTATTGAAGGAAAGCGCAGATTCATTCACGAACAAATGACCTTTGCCACAATGCGGGCATTTCATTTTAACTACTTTCCCTATGACTGTTTTTGTTTCTGTTGCCATGCCGCGAAGATAGCGTTGGTTGTCACGAAAGTAGTGTGACGACAATCACATTATTCGCAAACGAGTGTGTCGTAGTAAGCACCGTATCCGGCCCAAACACCAAGACCACCTTCAACATTTGATTTTACATTGTTTGGAGAAGCGAAAGGAGATCCCTGATTCGACAGTTGATCCTCGTATGATTTGAAAAATTTGTAAACGTTCATGTCTATGCTGCAGCCACGAACAACAACAGTGTCTCCTCTTTTGAAATATCCGCGCTCTTCTCTGCGGTCATCGAATTTGTCACTAAAAGCAATGGCTCCTCTGTAGTAGGCAAATTCAAATGTTAATCCATTAAAAAATTCATCGTCAAATACACTTGGCCTCGGACTAATAAAGATTTGGTCTTTTTGCTGACCGCGCAAATAAGTGTCTCTTGTTATCCATTGCGGATAATGACTAATGCGCTTCGCAGACCAACGATAAGCATTGCCCAACGAGTCAGGGTCGGTCATGTTTCCGTAAATAAAGCCCAAAGAATCGAGAGGGTTCCCAGAGGGCGGTGCGAACCAAAGACTGTCCAAAGGAATTGGGAAATTCACTTTAGTCACAGCATGCAAATGATGTTCGTCTTTGTTAACAAGGAGGGTATATGTTTCTCCTGGCATACCTAAGGCCTGAGGAGATAAAGAAGTGTAAACACAAATTCCCAATCCGAGCACGGCTTCTGGCGGAAGACCTACGGTTTGAGATGTGAGAAACAGTTGGTCAAGCGTCATATCTGCAGTGCAATACATGTCCAATGGAATCGTATCTGTTCCATGAACCATTTTAACTTGAGCGTTTTGGATATAAGAATTGACAAGGGCATTAGCATCGGCAGGATCGAAATACCCTGAGGAATAACTCAGAATGACAATAGGAGGTTGGCCCGGTTCAATACTTCCTTGAACGACAATTTTGGTTTCAGCCTGAGGAAGATCTACAGTTATGTCCTTTTCACATCCTACAAATAGCAGAACGCTCGCTACAACAACCCCAATAATACCTGCCTGTTTTTTCATGTGTGCAAAATTACAATCAATTTCTTCCGACAATAAAAATATTTTGGTGTCGTTTTTGTTCAAAACGGATTCAAATTATTTTCGCAAAATCAAAAATATAAAGTATGAAAAAGAGTCTAGTCACTTTTGCTGCAGCCCTAGCTGGCGGTCTTATTGCCATGGCTGCATACCATTTTGTAGTTAAACCGAACACTTCACAATTCGCTTGGAATAACAATGTTCCAGGAACTTTCGCGAATTATGCAGGAATGCCTGGTGCAGGTGGAGATTTCGTGGTTGCTGCCGAACGAACCGTTAACTCGGTGGTTCACGTTAAGACTGAAATTAAAACGAATACCTACGATCCTTGGGGAGGCTTCTTCGGATACCAGCAACCACAAACGCAAACAGCAACGGGTTCAGGTGTCATTATTTCAGCCGACGGATATATCATCACTAACAATCATGTCATAGACGGCGCTGAAAAAGTGACAGTCACTTTAAACAACAATAAAAATTACGAGGCGACTTTGGTTGGAAAGGACCCGAGTTCAGATATAGCAGTATTGAAAATAGATGAGTCTAATCTTCCTGCAATTGCATGGGGAAACAGCGACGCGGTGCACATTGGTCAATGGGTGCTTGCTGTGGGGAATCCTTTCGAGTTAACCTCTACAGTTACAGCAGGTATTGTCAGTGCAAAAGGAAGAAACATTAACATCATTGGTGAAGGAAAAGGTTCTGAAGTCCTTCCAGTTGAATCGTTCATTCAGACCGATGCTGCTGTGAACCCTGGTAATAGCGGCGGAGCGCTCGTGAATACGAACGGAGAGCTGATTGGAATCAATACCGCTATCGCTTCGCGCACAGGATCATACGCGGGTTATTCATTCGCAATTCCTGCATCTATTGCGAAGAAAGTTGCAGAAGACATCATTGAGTTTGGAAATGTGCAACGCGGATTCTTAGGCGTTCAAATCTCTGCTGTGACTGAAGACCAAGCGAAGGAAGCAGATTTGCCAGTTGTTTCAGGAGTATACATCAACAACATAACAGCGGGGGGAGCGGCGGAATCTGCAGGACTGGAAGCAGGAGATATCATTCTTAAAGTGGCCGATTATCCCGTGTCAACGGTTCCTCAATTGCAAGAACAAATCAGCAAATTCAGACCGGGAAACAAGGTGAGCTTGGTTGTGTGGAGAAACGGAAAAGAGAAGAATTTCGATGTTGAATTGAAGAACAAGTCAGGCAAAGCCGAACTAGAGAATTTTGAAGAAATTGCGGCCGAAAGTATTTCGTCGTTAGGTGCCGAGTTTTCAGCTCCATCTGAAAGTGAATGCAAAGCCTTACGCATTCAAGGCGGAGCCAAGGTTGGTGTTCTTTCAACAGGGAAACTAAGA
>JBJOON010000213.1:0-3122 GCA_046051235.1 Bacteroidota bacterium | reverse complement strand
GTCGCCAATATCAGTGAGTATGCAGTCGAATCGACTGAGTACACTCGACTCTTCAGCGGGCACAAGCAATGCACATTCCCACATGAGTTGAATAAGTCCAACGGTCTTTAAAGTAATGCTCTTTCCACCTGCATTTGGGCCGGAGATAACCATCATACGCTGCTGACTGTTCAGCTCTAGCGCCTGGGGTATGGTCTTCATTCCGCGCTCTGTGTTCTTCAACAACAAAAGCGGATGAAAGGCCTTGTTCAATTTCACAACAGGCTCCGCTACAAACTGCACTTTCTGTGCATTCATGAGCATGGCCAATCGCACACGCGCTTGAATATTGTCCACACGCATGAGGGTATCCAACACAGACTTCAACATAACAGCATGCCCCGAAAGGTATCGTGTTAAGCGTTGTAGAATCTTGCGAATCTCGGCGCGCTCATCGCCGAAAAGCATTTCCAACTGCGAATTCAACAAGGTATTCACTGCCGGCTCTATGTAGGTGAGCACGCCTGTCTTGCTTGTTCCCAAAACATTGCCCGGCACCTTTCGCTTGTATACGCTTAATACACTCAGCACTCTTCTATCTAACAAATACGATTCGCCCGTATCGCCAAGGAAGCCTTTGCCCTGACAGTCTTTCATTACGCGCAAAAAGTTTTTCGAAATTTCTCTTCGGGTGGAAACAATATCGTGTCGAATGTCAGAGAGTTCGTTCGACGCTTCATCGCGAACCAACCACTTCGCATCGAAAATCTTCAGAATTTCAATCTCAATTTCATCGGTGTATTCACAGCTTTGAATGAGTTCATTCAAGCAAGGAACAGAGGCCCTTACCTCTTCCGGAATGTTCTTCAACAAACCAATGATGCGAATTCCTTGAAGAATTTTCGCGAAGCTCTCCTCAGCCAGCACGGCATCTTTCACACGCAACAACTTCAACTCTTCACCAAACTCCTTGAAATCTAACGCTGGAATAGCAATGTCATTTTCCAGCAACGATTTCAATTCGTGGGTAATTTCAATAGTCCACTTCCACAAATCGAAATTCCCGTAAGGCGAAAGCTCACTCAACGCAGCAGCAGCGGTTGGCTGCTTCGCGAAGGAAGACAGCACATTCCGAATCTCTTGAAACTCAAGATCGGTAACCAGTTGCTCGTTGAAATACCTCATGGGCGGCTAAAATAACACCGTCCTGTGTGAAACATACCGAATTGAATGCGAATGATTCCAACAAATTCACGAAATTAGACTCATGAAAAAGATCTTGCTTGTCTTCAAAAATCGCTACGTGCTCACACTTGCGCTATTCGTGGTCTACAATCTTTTCATTAATAATATCGATATTCCTTTCATCATAGCTTCTCGCTGGGAACTGCACAAGCTGCGCGACCAAGCCGTTCAAGTTGAAAAAGAAAATCAACGAGCCAAGGAACAACTTCAAGCAATTAACGCGAAGAACTTCGAACTCGAAAAATTGGCACGTGAAGAATATTTCATGAAAAAGCCGAACGAAGACGTGTACGTCTTCAAAATAAAAAATTAGATCTCGTCTGAGATTCGAACTGCGCGTGGACCCAATTCCACTACTTCCAAATTTGTGATTTTTCCTTTTTGAATTTGAAAACGCATGAGGGTGCGCACCTTGTGAAAGCCATGCGTACCAGCGGCTCCAGGATTCAAATGAAGATTTCCTTGCTTCTGATTTTTTCCTGCTAAACAAATGTGCGAGTGTCCGCAAATGAAGACATCTATTTTCTCTTCTTGAATTATTTTCGAAACACGCGCGGGATAAGACGGCGGCCTTCCACCAATGTGCGTCATGAAAACACGCACACCGTCCACTTCGAAAATCAAGTCTTCTTTTGTCATGGAACGAACGCGCGCATCGTCGATATTTCCATAGACAATTCGAGTGACCTTCCCCATGGATTCCAATTGCGTCACGATCTCTTCCGACCCAATGTCGCCCGCATGCCAAATCTCATCGGCATTTCGGCAGTGTTCTTGTAATCGGTCGTCGAAGTAACCGTGGGTGTCGGAAAGTAAAACAATTTGCATTGTTCAAAAATAATTCGATACCATTGCGGTTAACCCATTAATTCAAAGAATTTCGTAACAACGAACAGAACGCTCAAAACGATTATGAATAGAATTATTACTTCGCTTGTTTCACTAACCTTCCTATTCATGTTGAATTCGTGCTTGGCCCAGCCGCACAAGGAATACAGCATTAAAAACAAGCGCGCAATTTCGAAATACGAAGAAGCCATTACGGCCTACGGACAGTACAATTCCAGCCTCGCGCTTGTTATTCTTGAAGACTTGCTTCAAAGTGAAGATCAATTCGCTGAAGCCTATTTTCTCATGGGACAGATCTACGCAGAAAAAAATGAAATGCAGAAAGCGATAGCTCCGCTCGAGAAAGGACTTTCGATTAACGCTAACATTTTCCCCATGGGCTATTACATGCTCGGCGAATGCTATTTCAGTATTGCCGAATACGACAAAGCAGAGCAGGCCATAACTACTTACACGAAGATGCCAAAGCCTAATCCAAACGTGCATTACCGCGCGCAGCTCATTCTTGAAAGCTGCGTATTCGCCAAGCAAAGCATGAAGTATCCTGTACCTTTCAACCCCATTAATCTCGGAGATAAAATCAACACCGAAAACGACGAATACTTTCCATGTATAACGGCCGACACGAAGACACTTCTGTTTACACGTTTATTAAACGACAAGCGCGCGTTTGAAGGCAAACACGAAGACTTCTTTATGAGCGAAAGAACAGAAACGAAAAACTTCAATGAAGGTTGGAACGCATCTCTTCCAGTAAAATCAATTAACACGCTATACAACGAAGGGGCGCCGACATTAAGCGCCGACGGACAAACAATCGTGTTCACCGCATGCGAACTTCCAGGATATGAATACGGCGAAACGCGCACAGGTCTTGGGAGTTGCGATTTGTTTTATTCGATTCGAACAGCGACTGGATGGACCGCTGCTGAAAACTTTGGAGTTGGAATCAATTCAAGTTATTGGGAAACACAACCAAGTTTAACTGCCGATGGAGCAACGTTGTATTTCATTCGAGGAAAGAAAGGAAAAGGCGGCGCAGTAGAAGA
>JBJOON010000212.1:0-3172 GCA_046051235.1 Bacteroidota bacterium | reverse complement strand
GTCATCAGCTCCGCTGTCATCAATCGCAGATTGTCATCACAACGTGTTGTGTCATCGCAAAGCGTTTTTCAATTTTATTGAAAATATATCGTAATATTGCAATATACAAATACAAAATGGGAACCACGAAATCAGATCTCTTCAACAAAAAACAAAACGAAACAGCTTCGTTGTTGAAGGCTATTGCGCACCCTGCGCGCATTGCCATTGTTGAATATTTAATGAATGTGGAATCGTGTGTATGCGGAGATATCGTAACGAAACTTCCACTTGCACAACCCACCGTGTCGCAACACTTGAAAGAGTTGAAACTCGCTGGAATTATTCAAGGATCTATCGAAGGGAATTCCATTTGCTACTGCCTGAATGAAAAGTCCATTCAAAAACTAAAGGTCTATTTTGAAACAATAGAGACTAAAATTTCGAAACAAAATAAATGTTGCTAATATGAAAATCTCAGAATTGAAAAGCCGATTAAACGAAGTGAATACACTCGTTTTCGAATTACCAAACGGACAAACTGTTCCTGCGCATTTTCATGTGACGGAAGTAGGGTTAGTTACCAAACACTTTATCGATTGCGGCGGTACTGTTCGAAACGAAAAGGTCGCCAACTTCCAACTGTGGGAGGCAAACGATTTCGATCACAGACTGGCTCCTTCAAAATTCTTAGGCATTATTCTTCAATCGGAAAATTTATTCGACATGAATGAATTAGATGTTGAAGTGGAATACCAATCGGAAACCATTGGCAAATACCACTTAGAATTCAATGACGGGAAGTTCAAGTTAGTTGCCACTCAAACCAATTGCCTCGCACAAGACAAATGCGGTATTCCTCCGAGCAAATTGAAGATTGAATTAAAAACATTAGGAACGAATACAGCTGGCACTTGCACTCCCGGTGGAGGCTGCTGCTAAATCATTTTGCTTATGCAACCCAAACTAAAATTTCTCGATCGATTCCTGACACTTTGGATCTTCATCGCCATGGCCCTTGGAGTTGGACTTGGATATTTCTTTCCAAGTGTCGCAAACATCACCAATCGTTTTTCAGTTGGAACGACCAATATTCCTTTGGCAGTCGGACTTATTCTCATGATGTTTCCGCCGCTAGCAAAAGTGAACTACAGTCTCTTGCCGAAGGCGTTTCAAGATAAAAAAGTAATGACGCTTTCGTTACTCTTGAATTGGATTGTGGGTCCCATTCTCATGTTCGTTCTGGCCATCGTGTTTCTTCGCGATCAACCGCATTACATGGTTGGATTAATTCTAATCGGACTCGCGCGATGCATTGCCATGGTTATCGTGTGGAATGATTTGGCTGGAGGAAACAGAGAGTACGGCGCGTTGCTTATTGCGTTGAACAGCGTGTTTCAAGTGCTCTCGTATTCGTTCTATGCATGGCTCTTCATTAATGTACTTCCGAATACGTTAGGTCTCGGAAACTTCAGTGTCTCTGTTCCTATGAGTGAGGTCACGCAAAGCGTTTTAATCTATTTGGGAATTCCATTTCTCGCTGGATTTCTCACGCGCTATTTTCTTATTCAATCGAAAGGAGAAGAATGGTACAATCGCAAATTCATTCCGAAAATTTCACCCATTACCCTCTACGCACTGCTCTTCACCATTGTATTAATGTTTAGTTTGAAGGGAGAAAATATTTTGGAACTACCACTCGATGTTTTGCGCATTGCCATTCCGCTCGTCATCTATTTCGCACTCATGTTTTTCGTGAGTTTCTTCGTGAACAAATCAATGGGCGTAGACTATGCGAAGAACGCTGCGATTTCCTTCACGGCTACGGGAAATAATTTTGAATTAGCAATCGCTGTTTCGATTGCTGTTTTCGGAATTCATTCGGCGGAAGCGTTCGTGGGTGTCATTGGTCCACTCGTGGAAGTGCCTGTTCTTATTCTATTGGTGAAAGCAAGTTTATTCCTTAAGAAAAAATATTATCAATCATGAAAAACATTTTAGTGCTCTGCACAGGAAACAGTTGCAGAAGTCAGATTGCAGAGGGTTACCTGCGTCATTACGCCGGTGAAAGTGCAAACGTATACAGTGCCGGTGTTGAAACGCACGGTGTGAATCCACGCGCTATTTCAATCATGAATGAAGTAGGAATCGATATTTCAAAACACACGTCGAATCACGTCGACGAATACGCGAACATCGATTTCGATTTTATCATTACCGTTTGCGACAACGCAAAAGAACGCTGTCCGTATTTCCCTTCCAAGGCTGAAAGATTTCATTACAACTTTCCCGATCCGGCAAAGGCAACGGGCTCGGAAGAAGAAATTATAAACGAGTTTAGAAGAGTGCGATTACTCATAGATGATTATTGCAAGGATTTCGTAGATAAGTTTATTTAAGGAAAATTCTAAGTGTAACTTGCTTGAAATTCTTTCCAGATGAAAACATTTCAAAGCGACATTTCAAACAAGTCATTTTCTGTTGCTGAGCGAATTTCGGGAAAGATTGTTCAGCCAACCATTCTTGAGCAAATTCAAAAAGAATATCCGAATTTTTCGGAAGACTCTTTTCTCTCTATTTCCGAATTGAATGCCTTTCGCGAAAAGTATTTGCGCGCCTTGTTAGATCGTGAACGTATTGCCATTTCTGATCTTGAAGGTGCTGTTCTTTCTTCCATTCGAAATGAAACTACTCTCGCGGATAAATTGGAATTTGAAGACGATACACAATACACGTTTGGTCAGCGGTTGGCAGATAGCGTAGCTTCTTTCGGGGGAAGTTGGACCTTCATTATTGCCTTCGGAGTGTTTTTGTTTCTATGGATTGTTACAAACGTTTTTGTTCTGGTCTCTCGTCCTTTCGATCCATATCCTTTTATCTTTTTAAATCTAATTCTCTCGTGCATCGCGGCACTTCAAGCGCCTGTTATCATGATGAGTCAGAACAGACAAGAAGAAA
Organism: Bacteroidota bacterium; assembly: GCA_046051235.1. Classification (GTDB taxonomy): domain Bacteria; phylum Bacteroidota; class Bacteroidia; order Flavobacteriales_D; family Sanyastnellaceae; genus CAIZGX01. The sequence continues at coordinate 235 of JBJOON010000212.1, read as the reverse complement.
AAGATAGAGAACGCGCGAAGAAAGATTACATGATTAACCTGAAGGCGGAATTGGAGATTCGTATGCTTCATGAAAAAATTGACCACTTGATTCTTCATCAACAACAAGACTTGTTGGAAATTCAAAACATTCAAGTTGATATGCTCACCGATGTTTTGAATAAATTTGAAAAATCAATTAAGAAAGAATGAGTTCAGTTACGGAGTATATCAATGGCCTCTCAGAAGACCGTCAG
>JBJOON010000211.1:0-3176 GCA_046051235.1 Bacteroidota bacterium | reverse complement strand
ATATCAAACAACACATTCAAAATAACAGTCAGAAAATTTGGTTGCATGCTCTACCCTTTCACCTTGGCGCATGGATAATACTCATTCTCTTTTTCATTCTTTGGCCAACGGTTCAAAGTGAAATAAACCCTTCCTACAACGCTTGGGGAATTTTCTTTATTTTCATTTCTTGTGTCAGCTTTCCCCATGTGATTTTCATGAACAAATTGTACAATCAAGCTTCTTAAGAGGAATTTCAATCTATATTGTTCATTTCGGATTTTCAACAACCTAGTTCTAACAACGAAGTTCTAACAACGAAGTTCAAACAACAAAGTTCCAACAACAAAGTTCCAACAACGAGGTTCTAACAACAAAGTTCCAACAACAAAGTTCCAACAACGAAGTTCTAACAACAAAGTTCAAACAACAAAGTTCTAACAACGAAGTTCTAACAACGAAGTTCATCCCTCAACTAAAGTGTTCTGCAATAATTGAATTTTTCTTAAGCTTAAGATGCTCCAAAAACGAATTTGAAACTGACGTATGTCGCTTTCCTTTCAACCAAATCAATTGCCATGATGTCGTTATCGGCAGGCCCTTTACTGGCACTATGTGCAGCAGGCCACTGGCCAGTTCATTTCGAATTCCAATCTCAGGCATGATTGAATAACCCAATCCCGCGAGCACCGCCTGCTTAACAGCTTCGTTTGATGTTAATTCCAACTTCTTTACTGGTTGTATTTTCTTTTTTTCAATGAATCGCTCCATCGTCTGGCGAGTTGCCGATCCCTTCTCTCTGTATATGAATGGAAATTCACTATAATCAATAGACTCCTTCTTTTTTTTGCCGATCGAATTCTTTCCAATTAAGTACAAATTGTTTGGCAACAACTCTAAACTCTCAAAGTTTCTTTTGTTCGGTAAAACCGAGACCAAAGCCAAATCGATCTCGTTATTTTCTAAACTTTGAATGACACCTGCCCTGTTGTTAACATCCATGAGCAGAGTAACCTCTTTATTTTCGTTGAGGAAATCAGTTAAAAAATAAGGCATTACATATTTTCCAGTTGACACAACCGCAATACGAAGCTTTCCGGTCAAACGCTTACTTTGTTCTTTATCAAAATTTGAAACCGCTTGAATTTGATTTAAGATGATTTCAATTTTTTCAGCTACCTCATGGCCAAAATCAGTAACGTAGACTTTCTTACCTATGATCTCTATCAAAGGACTATCAAACTGATCGTGGAAATTTTTCAACTGAATTGAAACCGCAGGCTGCGTTAAGTTCAGTTCTATTGCAGCTTTCGTAATGCTTCTTAGCTGCACAACTTTATAAAAAATCTGAAGTTGATTCAACGTGTAGTTCATAAATGCTCGTTATGTATTCTATAACAAACATAAATAAAAATTTGAAACAAAACTACAGCACTTTTGCACCCAATAAAAAACACACAATGAATCAAGACGAAACTTTAGAACTGATTAAGGGAGAATTCACCGCAGAACAAGCAAAAGAGATTCTGACGAATATTTTCTCAACAAAAATTCACTTTCATCAAATGAAAAATTTCAGTTCCTTAGAGCGATTGGGTAAAGAGGATGAAATTGCCATGGAAAGACTTCCTGAATTAAAAAGAGAACTCAAGAGAGCAATTGCTTTTCTTCAGTCCCTAGAATTTTCAAATACGAAAATTCAAATCCATTCAGAAATTAAAATTTCCATTATCAACGACTAACAAAAGACGAATTTTCACCCGTGAAAGAGCCAGCAAATGAATCTAGACTTACTACTTGAAAATTTAACGAATCCCGCACTACTCTTTTTTGCGCTTGGGATAGTTGCCGTTCAACTTAAAAGCGACCTTGCCATTCCTGAAAACTCTACCAAGTTCATATCGCTCTATTTATTATTTGCCATTGGATTCAAAGGCGGGCAAGAACTTTCTCATGAACCATTCACCTTCGAAGTTGGAATTTCTATGATGTTCGGATTGTTAATCTCACTTCTTATTCCAGTCTATACTTTTTTCATTCTAAAAACTAAACTCAATGTATTCGATGCCGGCGCTGTGGCAGCAGCATACGGATCTGTAAGCGCTGTCACATTTGTCACAGCCGCTTCTTTCTTGGAAGCTCAACAAATGCACTTCTCAGGACACATGGTTGCTGTGATGGCTTTAATGGAATCTCCTGCTATAATCATGGGACTCCTTCTCATTTCAATTTTCAACACAAACAATACAGAACGCATTCAGAAAAGAACCGCAATTAAACACTCCTTCACCAATGGAAGTGTGTTGCTCATACTCGGAAGTTTAGTCATCGGATATCTCGCAAGTGCGAAACAAGCCGAAGGAATAAAACCATTCACGAACGATCTATTCAAAGGGTTTCTCGCTATTTTCCTTCTAGACCTCGGAATATCAAGCGGTAAAAAACTTAAATCATTCTTTTCATTGGGATGGTTCCCCATTGCATTTGCGCTGGTTATTCCTTTATTCAATGGATGCCTTGTTGCTTTCTTGAGCGAAGGGATAATAACGGATGTCACCAATCGATTTATTTTCGCTGTCCTTGCCGCAAGCGCATCCTACATTGCCGTGCCTGCAGCAATGAAAATTTCGGTCCCACAATCCAATCCCGGATTGCTACTTCCGATGGCACTTGCCATTACCTTTCCCATAAATATCACTTTGGGAATGCCTCTCTACTTTCTGATCATTCAAAGTTCTTAACACAGCTCAATTACCACTGAATCTCTGTGTTCCCCCACTCCTTGAGGTGCGCATTAATTTTCGAAAAGGGTTCAGATCCAAAAAAACCGCGATAAGAAGATAGCGGAGAAGGATGCGCACTCTCAATAACAGCGTGCTTAGACAGGTCAATTAAAATCTTTTTCTTTCGTGCATAATCTCCCCACAAAACAAAAACAACATGATCATTTTCCTTCGAAATAAAAGAAATTACCGCATTGGTAAATTCTTCCCATCCCCATTTAGCATGACTTCCTGCTTTATCCTTCTCTACCGTTAAAACACTATTCAACAAAAAGACACCTTGATTTGCCCATGCCGTCAAATCAGTTGTTCGTGTTAAATCAATACCGAATTCACTTTCCAACTCCTTGAATATATTTCGAAGAGAAGGTGGTGTCTTTATTCCTTGACGAACGCTAAAAGCCAATCCGTGCG
>JBJOON010000210.1:0-3192 GCA_046051235.1 Bacteroidota bacterium | reverse complement strand
GAAATCAACGCAAGTTTCGACCAAGAATACGACCGAATCATTGGTTACGGCGAATACCTTTCGACGGCCATTGTAAATGCTTGCTTCAATAAAAACAATCTTTCTTCAAAAAGATTGGATAGTGCCGATTACGTCATTACCGATTCTCGCTTCCGCGATGCGCGTGTGCTTTGGGAAGAGAGTGAGCAACGTGTTGCGGCACTGAAGCAAGAATTTGAATTGCATTCAACGCTGGTAATGCAAGGGTTTATTGGCGCCTCAAAGGCGCCAGTTGCTACGGAAGGTCGTTCCGAAGGTGCTTCGCAAGTCCTTCCGCAGGACCTTTCCAAAAACCTTGCAACGCATCTGACCTCTTTAGGTCGCGAAGGTTCTGATTTTTCAGCGGCGATATTTGCTTATTTGTTGAATGCTGAATCGGTGACGATTTGGAAAGATGTGCCCGGATTGTTGAATGCAGACCCGAAGTGTTTTATGCCTACACAACTCCTGAAAGAAATTTCATTTCGTGAGGCTGTGGAACTCGCTTATTACGGCGCGAGTGTCATTCATCCGAGAACCATTAAGCCGCTTCAAAACAAGAACATTCCACTTTACATCAAATCATTTTTGAATCCTGAAGCAGAGGGCACTCGCATTGTAGAACGCGCCAATGCTGAACTGGAAGTGGCTTCTTATATTCTGAAGCAGAACCAAACACTGATTTCCATTTCAACCAAAGATTTCAGTTTTGTGGTGGAGGACAACCTTACGTTCATCTTCAACGCCTTTGCTAATCTGGGCATTCATGTGCACATGATGGAAAACTCGGCATTGAATTTTTCTGTCTGCATTCCATCCGATGCAAACAAACTGCAAGCACTCGTTGAACAGTTAAGCGACTTTCATGTTAGATACAACGACAATGTATCTATCTTAACCATTCGTCACCCGAAACCAATGGTTATGCAACAGCTATTGCAATACAAAGAAGTATTGCTTGAACAAAGAAACCGAACAACCGTTCGGTTTGTGATTCGCGGAACTTGGAATTTACCAGAACCCATTAAAGAATAAGACATGAAGATTTACACGAAGAAAGGCGACGACGGAAAAACAATGTTATTGGGAGGAACAAGACTTCCAAAGCACCACATTCGCATTGCCGCATACGGTGATATTGATGAATTGAATTCGTTCATTGGTTTGGTTGCTGACTTACTGCCTACTCACCAATCAATTCTTCGTGACATTCAAAATAATTTATTTGTTGTTGGAAGTCATTTCGCTACTGAACCAGAACAAGCGGAAAAAATTCAACTGCCTGCACTTCCCGCTGACTCGTCTGAAATTCTTGAAAAAGAAATCGACCGAATGACCGCTGAACTGCCAGAATTAAAGCATTTCATTCTTCCAGGTGGACACCCAACTGTTTCACATATTCACGTAGCAAGAACCGTTTGCAGAAGAACTGAACGAACAGCTACAGCACTTGCAGAACTCTCTACTGTGAATCCGATCTTCATTCAATACTTGAATAGACTTTCCGATTATTTGTTCACGCTTTCGCGAGCAGCTGCGCACGAATTGGGTGCAGAAGAAAACAAGTGGGTTCCGAAAAAATAAGATTAAAAACTTTGCTCAGAAATAAGTTTCCCGTCTTTGAATAAACTTTGCTTCACAAGTTTACCAGACTCGTTGTAGTCGAGAAATACGCCGTTCTCTTTTCCTTTGATGTAATACTGATTGCTTTTCAAGACTCCGTTCGGATAGTAATACTTCCATGAACCTTCTTCGATGGAACGTTTGTAAAAACCTTCCCACTCTAAATTTCCATTCGAGTAATACACTTCCTCTTTCACAATTTCTCCTGTTGTATTTTTCATATAGACCACAACATAGGGCTTCCCATTCGGATGCTTGCGCGCAACATCGCGCGTTGTGTTTTCCAATTGAGCGAACGCACTTGTTCCTCCTAAAAAAATAATAAGGGAGAGAAGTAGACGTTTAATGGACATGTTCATGCTTAATAGAAATCTGGATACAATAAATACTTCTTTCGAGTGGTCTTATAATGTGCTAAATCCGCTTGCCATGAAGCGCGAATTTCGTCCTCTGAAACTCCTTCTTGAATCTGCTTTCTTAGCGTTGTTGTGCCTGCCAATTTATCGAAAAAATTCGGAGAGACGAAGAATTTATCTTTGTTGGGATAACTCGTGTACATAGATTTTAACCAAGACAAATTCAATTCTACCGGTCGCTTTTCAAAGCTCACCTTGATTCCCTTGCAGAGCTGATTTTTAAACGGAGGGTTGGAGGAAACGCCGGGAATTTCTTTCGGGGTGAAAGAGGTGTCTCCAACTTTACAATTCGGAAATCCAAATTGTTGAAAGGGAAGACTCGTTCCTCTACCAATGCTGATGCATGTTCCTTCAAACCAACATAAACTTGGATAGGCATATATGGAAGTAATGTTTGGCAAGTTCGGAGAAGGTTTAATAGGCAGTTCGTAATACGAATTGTGGGTGTACTTGCTGCAAGGAATAACTGTGAGTTCACAAGTCTTTCCGACAGTTAACCAATTTTCACCGTTAATCATCTTCGCTAGTTCACCCAATGTACAACCGTGCACAACCGGAATGGGAAGCTGACCTACAAACGAATACAAATTCGAATCGGTCATAACTGGACCGTCGATGTAATAACCATTCGGATTGGGACGGTCAAGAACAATAAACTCTTTGTTGGAAAGCGCCGCCGCTTCCATTACTTCCTGCATGGTAGCTAAAAATGTATAAAATCGCACGCCGACATCTTGAATATCGAAAACAATGACATCGACGTTATCAAGCATTTCTGGCGTTGGACGAACATGACTTCCGTATAGAGAAACTATAGGTAGTTTTGTTCGCTTATCAATTCCATCGTTAATGTGATCACCGTTGCCAGCTTCTCCGCGAAAGCCATGTTCAGGCGCGAAAATTTTCACCACTTGAATTCCACTAGATAAAAGGGTATCCACTAGATGAGTATTTCCAATAACACTGGTCTGATTCGCCACAACGGCAACCCGTCTATTCTTTAACAGTCCGAAGTATGCGCCACTATTGGCTGCACCTGATTTTTGCCCAACCACTTGAAAAATGGCGAGAGTGAAAACAACTACAAAAAAGAATTGAATACGAATGTGTTTCATGTGCACACAAATTTTGTTCA
>JBJOON010000209.1:0-3197 GCA_046051235.1 Bacteroidota bacterium | reverse complement strand
GAAGTGAACGTTCTAATTCGTTAGCAGCATAATGCATTGTTTGCTTGACGTCATCTTTTGCAGATGAATACACACGAGACTGTTGCATGTTCAGTCTGCTCGCAGCGCCCCAAGCGTCTATGTCTGCCCCAATGAAGGCGAAGTTCCAGTTGCCCGATGCTTCCAATTCTTTAATCGATGAAGAGATTTCTTGGTATTTGAACATGCGAGAAGCGTTTTCTCCACCATCTGTGAAAATCACGATCATAACGGTGCCGTTTTTTTCTTTTAGGTCACGTCCTACTGCATACTTCATGCGGTTGATCACTGTGCCTATGGCGTCAAGTAATCCTGTCATACCGTCTAAGACATAATCCTTCTCTGTTAGCACAGGAAGCTCGGCTGCAGGAAGATTTTCGAACACCAATTCAGGACTGTCTGAGAATAATGTGAGCGATACATAGATCGGTTGATCTTGGTTGCGCTCTTGAATGGCTTTTATTGAATGAAGCTTTTCATTCAAACCTTCAAGGGTTTCGTTGTAATGCGATTGCATGCTTCCACTTTTGTCCAAGACAATGTGGTAATGGGTTGCGTTTTGTTTATTCATTTTGTTTAATTATTTCGACAAAGGTGTGGTGTTGAACAAGGCTAAGTAAAGTTTTGACAACCTTGTTTTTTTAATTGAAGTGAAGTTGAAGAGGTATTTTTCTTTTCCAGTTTTCCTCGATTCTATTGGTGTTGTAGAGCGAAGGGAAGACTTCGTTTCTTCTGGTGATGGTGTGCAGACTTACATAGGCGGTATGATTTTTTTTGTTTTTAATGAAGTGATATATCCGAATTTCAGACTTCTTAATTTTCTTCGATCGAATTAATTCTTTCGTTAGCGATTCAACGTGCGTGCCTCGCGTTTCGAAGAAGAAGTAGTATTTGGGAAAATGCTTAAAGAGGTTTTTTATAAAGGGGCCCAATTCATTCACCGGCATAAGGTTTTCCAAATTATCTATGTACATCCAACCGTAGTCGTTGTGAAAGTTGAATTCACTGTGCATGTCATGATGCGAGATAATCTGAGTGAGCATGAATATTTTCCGTTGCTCCGTTGAACTCAATTGGTAATACTGAACGCGTTTCTTGTTGGCGTATTCGAAGAGGTAAGAATATCCATAGTTGTTTCCTTCGCTGTCAATGATCTCGGAACGAATAGGCTTGGGCAATCCGAAGTCTTTAAAAATCGGATTGACCTTTTTTTCGTCGGCGAAAATTTCGAACTCGTCTAGTTTCTTGAACCCATCTTCAATCTTTTTGAATGCCGTTGGCGCGAATCGATTGAAGCTTTGCGTCGTGTTGAGAATGTTTCGTTGGAAGTATAGACCTAATGTTGAGAAACATTGTCGAACGAACCAGGAGAGTGATTCAGCGAACTCGTCTAAACCATTGAAGTCGGTGATTTCGAAAAGTTGAAAGAAAAAATCTTGAAAGGGCTGATCGCTGTCTTGCTTGGGTCCTTTTTTTCTCATTTTCAAAGCAGGAGTGCGCTGAAAGAATTCGCGCTCTGCCTGTCCAATAAAATTCGAGTCATCGGCTAACCGAAAAACAGCAATTAACAATTCCGAGCGCGTTGGACAGTCTTCTGCAAGTGGGGCGCCCTTTTCTTGCTTTGAAAGGAAGTCGCGCGCTGCCTCGAAAAGATTCAGCGTAGGAAGGGTGAATAGCTCACCGTCGCCGTTGATGTATTCGAATACAATTTCTTCATTGAAAACAATCGTGAAATGCGAGAGCTCTCCTTCGCCTTTCTTTTTCGAAGGTTTGAATTCATAGGTTTGGGTAAAGACGCCAATCTCTGCTCGCACTTCAAAAGCAATTTTCAGAGGTTTGCTCTTGTCGTGCAAGATATTCTCGAAGTTGGCGTGTGGACCGAACGACTGGAAGTGTTTCACTTCCTTCATTTCTTGATCGTTGCTTGGAAACAATTCGATGAGTTTAAATAGGCTGCTTTTTCCTGTAGCTAATTCTCCATAAAGGAAATTTAATCGTCCAATTTCCCAGGTTTGTTTTTCTTGAAATACCGTGAAATTCTCGGCGTGAATGAAGATTTGATGCATAGTTTGTTGTCTGTTGGCGAAAGTATTTATTAGGTGTGCAGTGTTGCTGCATTAAAAAAAGGCAATACAATGGCTGTTCCTGTATGCGCGGAAAGTGCCGTGAACAAAGGAGTTTAGCTATTCAAAAAATAAAAGGGGTGATTTTTTCAAATCGGGACATCAAAAGTAGAATGACATCTCGCGCGAAGGAGCAAATAGTTTTTAACTGTTGAAAAAATGAAGAGCAAGTACCCCTGTTCAAAAATATTTATTTTCAATAATGATAAGGGTCTTGTAAAATTTCGAAATAAATTTCAACAAGGAATTTAATTTTTGGCACGGTGAAATAATTATCCACAATGGAGAGGAAGGTGAATTTTCGTCCTAATTTCACTCTCCTATGTCAGCCCCGAAAAAAACATTCACCCTTCTTCAACTCACACAAAGTATTCGAAAAGCCCTGGAAGTCTCATTTGACGGGCGCTATTGGATTGTAGCCGAAATGAATAAGCTGAATCTTTATCCGAAAAGTGGACATGCTTATCCGGAACTTGTGGAAAAGCAAGACGGGGTGATTGTCGCGGAAATGCGCGCCAATCTTTGGAAGAACGATTATGAGCGAATCAATCAGAATTTTATTCAAGTTTTGAAAGAGCCGTTAAAGGACGGAATTAAAGTGCTTATGAATGTCTCGGTCGGATTCGATTCGAAATATGGCATTTCGCTGACCATACATGAGATAGATGCGAATTACACGCTTGGAGATTTAGAACAGGAAAAACAAAACAGTATTCAAGCGCTAAAGCAACAAGGCATTTTTGATTTGAATCGAAAGAAGTCACTGCCTATGCTTCCTCAACGACTTGCGATTATCTCTGTAGCGAACAGCAAGGGATATCAAGATTTCACGCATGTGCTCGATGAGAATCAGTGGCAGTATAAATTCTTCCACATGCTATTTCCTTCTTTGTTACAAGGCGATAAGGCTGTTGCAGATTTAACCAATCAGCTCAATCGTATTCGTAAAGTAGCACACCACTTCGATGCTGTTGTAATTGTTCGAGGTGGAGGTGGAGATATAGGATTGGCCTGCTACAATAATGTTAACTTGTGCAAGGTCATTGCCGAGTTTCC
>JBJOON010000208.1:0-3219 GCA_046051235.1 Bacteroidota bacterium | reverse complement strand
CATCCACTCGGAATTGAGCTTTTATATTGCTTTGTTCCTGATTATCCTCGGAAACGGATTTTTCAAACCAAACATTTCAACTCTTGTTGGAAATCTATACAGCACAGATGAGCTGAAAGACAAAAAAGATGCTGGTTACAACATCTTCTACATGGGAATTAACATAGGTGCATTCATTTGCAATTTCGTTGCAGCGTATATGCGCATTAACTACGGTTGGGGTCATGCATTCGCAGCTGCCGGTGTAGGTATGTTAATTGGTGTTGTTGTATTTCTTCTTGGAACCAAGCACATTAAACATGTTGACGTAGTTAAACCTGTTCAAGAAGGCGATATGTCTACAGGTAAAATCCTTTCGCTTACAGTTGTGCCAATGTTCATCTTTGGAATTATCGGATATATGATTCCTGGTAATTTCTTGGGTTCAGATACAAACGATGCATTCATTATTGGATGTCTTCCGGTTATCGCATTCTTCATTTATCTAGCATTTAAATCAGAAGCAAAAGAGAGTCGTGCAATCAAAGCGCTTCTTGCTGTGTTTACCTGCGTGATTCTATTCTTCGCTATTTTCCATCAAAACGGAGACGCACTAACCATTTGGGCTGAAGACCACACAGACCGTAAGATGTCAGAAGGTGTTGCGAATGTTGCGCAAGAAATGAATATGGCTCAAGTTGTTGTTAACAACGACATTGTTTCTCTTCCACAAGCGAAATTTGATTCTACCATCAAAGTATTGCGCGGAATTGAGGGAGCAATGCCAGATGTTTCTGCTGAAGAGCACAAAGCGAAAGTTGCGAAATCTGATGAGATTACACAATTGGAAAAATCTCGCAAGTACTTCGAATCATTGCCGAAGAATGAAGTTCCTCCTATTGGTTCAGACATGAAACTTTATAGCACAGAACTTTACCAATCGATTAATCCGTTTTGGGTGGTATTGCTTACTCCAATAGTTGTTGGAATATTCGGATTCATGAGAAGCAAAAAGAAAGAGCCTAGCACTCCAACGAAGATTGCTATCGGACTTATCATTACTGCGCTTTCTGCATTGGTAATGGTTGGAGCGGTATTCGCTACAAACGACTTAACCATGAAAGCAGGATCACTCTGGTTAATTGCATCTTATGGTGTTATTACAATTGGTGAATTGTGTTTATCTCCAATGGGATTATCACTGGTGTCTAAACTTTCTCCTCCTCGCATTACAGCGCTTATGATGGGCGGATTCTTCTTGGCAATATCTGTAGGAAATAAATTGTCAGGTATGTTGTCAAGCATGTGGGAGTCTACCAAGCATAAAGAAGATTTCTTCTATATGAACTTTGGGCTTGTTCTTCTTGCAGCATTTGTCCTTATTGTTATGTTGAAATGGTTGAATTCTGTAATGAAAGAAAACAACGTTCAGTAAAAACTTGCCTTATCCCTTCTAAAACCTCCGCTTGTCGGAGGTTTTTTTTTATCTTTCCAATCACAAAATTTACATCCATGCAATTAGAGCAAATTCAAAACTTCGAAGGGAAATATCCGAAACAAGTCTGGCACCTGTTTTTAACGGAAATGTGGGAACGTTTTTCATTCTACGGAATGCGCGGTATGCTCACCGTATTCATGGTAAAAGAACTGTTCTTCAACGACCAAGAAGCTAACCTCAAGTACGGTGCTATTCAGGCGTTTGTATATGCCTTCACTTTTGTAGGAGGTTTGTTTGCCGACAAGATATTGGGATTTAAAAAATCGCTCTTCTGGGGAGGAGCGCTTATGATCATAGGAAGTTTTATTCTAGCGGTTTCCCCGCATGACTTCTTCTTCATTGGAATTAGCGTAACCGTAATCGGAACAGGATTCTTTAAACCAAACATTTCTACAATGGTTGGTGCACTTTACAAAGACAATGACGATCGTCGCGATGCTGGATTCGGTTTGTTCTACACAGGAATTAATGTTGGTGCGCTTTTAGGCGGATTCCTGTGTGTTTGGGTTGGAAAAAGCTATTCTTGGAACTTGGCATTTTCCTTAGCCGGATTTGTGATGATCATTGGATTGATAACCTTTTATTTCACAAAAAAACATCTTGGTCCAATCGGAGATTCTCCGTTGAAAGATCTTTCCAGTAAAAAAAGAAAGACACGTGAACTGTTAGTTTTCGCAGGATCATTAGTCTGCATTCCGCTTATTCTGATCATGATAAAAAATACGGCGTATACTGATTTGTTCATGTATATCATTGGTCCCGCAACTATCATTTACCTTATTTATGAAATGACCAAACTCACCAAGGTTGAGGTTTATAGATTACTAGCCGCTCTGTTTTTCATTTTTTTCTCCATTGTTTTCTGGGCGTTTTTCGAGCAAAGCGGAGGGTCTTTGAGTTTGTTCGCACTTAACAATTTGCATGGCACTGTCTTGCACATACCTATTGATCCCAATGTTTTGAATAACACTGCTAACTCAGTTTTTGTTATTGCATTTTCTGCGTTGGTTGGACTTTTCTGGATTTGGCTCGCTAAAAGAAAAGCGGAACCCAATACCATGATTAAGTTTGGATTTGGATTTTTATTCTTGGCATTGGCCTTTTATATTTTCTATGCAACCCGCTTCTTCGCCGATGAAAACGGTGTTACATCGCTTGACATTTTCACTGTGGCGTATCTGGTAATTACACTTGGTGAACTATGCCTATCCCCTATTGGACTCTCAATCATGACGAAGCTTGCTCCGAAACATTTATGGGGCGTGATGATGGGAATGTGGTTCTTGGCGTCGGCTTACGGTCAATATGCCGCAGGAATTTTAGGCGCCGGCATGGCGAATCCCGATGAGAATGCTAGCAATACTGAAAAGCTCATCTCTTATACAAACGGATACTATCAATTGGCGATCTACGCATTAATAGCGGGAATCGTTGTTATAGCTCTTTCTCCATTGATTAAAAAATTAATGGGTGGCGTGAAGTAAAATCGCTATTTCTTATATTCGCTTCATGAACACTTCAAACAAGGCTATGTCATTCAGAGTAATCCTTTCTGCATTCATTGTATCATTCACGTTGAATGCTTGCGCTCAAAACGTCCCATCAACTGTTGCAAAACCTGCAAATGCGCAAATCACTCAGCAAGCAAATGAAGCATGGGAGACAGACTTGAACAAGGCTATAGCCGTTTCATACGAAACAAAAAAGCCAATCATGTTATTCTTTACCGGAAGCGATTGGTG
>JBJOON010000207.1:0-4115 GCA_046051235.1 Bacteroidota bacterium | reverse complement strand
GCTAAATTCTGATAACCTTTGAAATTCTTCGCAAGCAACACAACAGGATAACCGTCGTCTTTCGATGTGCGGTCGGTGTGATTGCGACACATGTTTAACTCTGCACCAACAATGGGTTTGATTCCTTTCTTGTGAGCTGCGCTCACAAAGTGAAACGCTCCCATCATGTTTCCAGAGTCGGTGATAGCGACTGCTGGAGATCCCATGGCGATGGATTTTTTAATCAATGCGTCAATGGTCGTTGTACTCTGAAGAATACTGTATTGCGAGTGCACATGCAAGTGCACAAATTTTTGATTTTCGTCTACTTCAATCTTCGTGGAAGTTTCGGTAGGACCATGCTCCTCCTGTTTTTCAGCCTTGAAATTGCTGTCTTGAAGAACAGGTGCTTCATACACAACTTCATTCTTTGAAATTCCTGTGGCACATGGAATAACTCCAATGCGAATAAGTTCAAAGAAACATTTTCCTGTTGCCGCAACGTCGTATGCTGCGTCGTGGGCCTCTTCGAACTTTACTTGAAATAACTTTTCATGAAGTTCAGTCAGCGTTGGCCACTTGAACTTTCCTCCGCGTCCGCCTGGAATGGCGCAGAAGTCGGTCCCAAATTCTTTGGTGTCCATGCTCGACATTTGTTCGAGCACGTTCGTTCTTCCTTCACGCAAGAATTCACAACCGACAATGTTTAAGTCGAACTCAATATTGTGTCCCGCAACGAATTGCGCTTGTGAAATGGCATTTTCAAACTGATCCAAGCAATCGCTTAACGGAATACCTTCTTTCGTTGCGCGCTCAGTAGATATGCCGTGAATTTTTTCAGATGAGTAGGGGATTGAAAATCCATTCGGCTGAACAATGATACTTCCCTGAGAAATTAAATTTCCACGTTCACCGTGCAACTGCCAAGCCAATTGAACCAAGCGCGGCCAATTGTTAAAATCGGTCAGTGGCGCATTGTAATTCTGTGGAAGGCCTGTGGTTTCGGTGTCGAAAATTAAATACATGGAAGTTGTTCAGATAGGAGCATAAAATTACTGCTCCTGCTCCGAATAATTAGCCATTGTGGAAATCTTTCCGAGGTCTTTTTTTGAACCACGATGCATTTCGAAAAACGAGCATCGAGAAAAGTCCCAATCCTAAGAAATAAACGTAATCAGAGGTCCAAATGATGGCCACATCCGCATCTGTATGAAAGGAAATGTAATAGGCGTAGGTGAGGTACAAGACAGTTGTTCCCAATTCAATGAAAAATCCTTGAACAGTCTTTCCTGCGCCTTCAACTGCGGCGAGCAAGATACTGGTTATCGCGAAGATTGAAATGGCAGGAAGGACGATGTACATGCTCTTTACTGTCAAGCGAGTTGTTTCCGCATTGGCATTAAAGAGATGCGCAATGCTTTCAGGATATAACCACAATCCGTGTGTTAGAATGAGAATGAAAGAGAAGTTGAGCATGGCCAAGCGTTTAATGACGGGCATAATTTCACCCAATCGTTTTTCAGCAAGTAATCCAGATACGTAAGTTTTCGTAGTACTTGAAAATCCCATTACGCTTACCCAAGCGAGCATATACATGTTGCGCACAATGAATGCGCTTTGAAAAGAGTCTTCGCCCTTCTTTTCAATAAAAGCAAAGAAGATAATCCAAATGCTCAGCGCCACAACCATTTGAAGCATAATGGGAACACCGAGTCTTAAAATTTCCTTGGTGTAATTGAAGGGGACGTGATACAAATTTCGGAAGAGTCGAACTTCTTTGTAAACCGTGTGTGAGAGTGTGTAAATAAATAGCACTAACGCTGCTGCGCCTTCGCCAATGTTGGTTGCGAGTGCTGCTCCGCGGACTTCTAATCGAGGGAAATTTAAATTTCCGAAGATGAATAAATAGTCAAAGACAATGGTGAAAATAGCAACAGTGACCGTTGAATAAATCATGCTTCGAGTAAGAGCAATTCCCGACCAAAACGATTGCAATACTTGAATAAACGTAAAGAAGATGAATCCATACGCACGTGTCTCCGCAAAGGTTTTCATGTAGTTGCGTGTCTCTTCATCTTCAATGCTTCGATCTAAAAATGTAGGGATGAAAAATGCGAGGACAATGAATTGAATCAGCACGATGAAGGCTCCAATGAATAGAGCATTCGCGAAGACTGTTGGGATTTCTTCGCTTCGTCCTTCCCCTCTTTTACGTGCAATTAAAATTTGCGAGGCGTTGGCTAATCCTGCTGAAAGCATGGAAAGCGCAATATAGATGAGTCCAACAAAACTCACGGCACTCATGGCCTTTCCGTTTAATTGCGCGACGAAATAATTGTCAACGAGCACCACAATGAATTGCACGAATGCGCCCATACACAAGGGAAGCGCCATTTGAAGTAGCGCTTTATTAGTGGTGTTTAATGCAATTTTTTCAGACATGCTTTTTGTTTTGCCATTCGGCTTCAATGTGCTTCCACCAATGAATGCTATGACGCGCCCATTCGAGTTTGAGTTCTAATTTCTCTTCATCGCTCAATTGCCAATGAATAGAACTGGCGCGCAAGGTAGTTGTTAAATGCTGTAACGCAATGCTGGTTGCAGCCGATACGTTCAGGCTTTCGGTAAATCCTTGCATGGGAATATGCACCAATACATCGGCTTGTTCAACCATGTAGTCACTCGCGCCAGAAAGCTCTGTACCCATGACGAGCGCTGTTTTTTGAGAAAGATCTAATTCAGAAAGAGGAATAGAATTTCCATGCAAATGCGTTACGGCAAGTCTGTATCCTTTGCTCTTCAAATCACGAACACAATCAGCAGTATTGTTTCGTGTTGAATTGTATCGGTGAAGTGTGAGCCATTTACCGGCTCCTTTTGAAATGCGTTGAAGGTGTTGAAAGGGATTTGTATTCTCTATGAGATAGCCATCTTGAACTCCGAACGATTCCATGCTTCGAAGAATGGCGCTGGTGTTGTGCGATTGATACAAATCTTCAAGAACAACGGTGAGGTATCTCGTGCGTAAGTCAACCACTTCATTGAAACGTTGTTGCTTGAATGGAGTGAGCGCTTCGCAGACTGAAAATTACTTCACTTTAGAAGATAACTCAGCACCAGCTTTGAACTTAACTACTTTCTTAGCTTTGATAGTGATTTCTTTACCAGTTTGTGGGTTACGTCCTTTACGAGCCGCACGCTTTGAAGTAGAGAAAGAACCGAAACCAACTAGGGCAACACGGTCGTCTTTTTTCAACGCTTTAGTAGTTACTTCGATGAATGCATCTAATGCACGCTTCGAATCAGCTTTAGAAAGCTTCGAGGAAGCTGCGATAGCTTCAATCAATTCTGCTTTGTTCATTTTGTTTTGGTTTTATTAGTTAAACATTTGTTTGTTGTTTCAAATGTATAAGAAGCATTTTCTAATTCACAAGTAAACACTAGGATTTTTTGCCATTTTGTTGAAAAAAGCGCGCTGTTGTTCATAACCACTAGGTTTTTGTTCTGAAAGGCCTTAATTTACTAGTGTTTAGCTTATGAAAAAGCCCGCAATTGCGGGCTTTTTGGTTTTGTAAGAACCGGATTATTCCGATTTTTTTCTTCCAATGATGAAATAAACAATGGCTCCTATAGGAATCACCATCAATCCGAAGTATGCCGCAGGATCATCACTCAACGCATTTTTTACAATGAACCAAGCAACAACTGCAATAAACAATACAGGTAATACGGGGTAAAGCGGCGATTTGAAAATGCCGTCTGTTTGTCCCATTTTATTCATTCTGAAAATAAATATTCCTGAACAAGCCATGGCAAGGAAGAACCATTCTGTGATTGTGACATAGGTATACAGAGCCTCGAATTTTCCCCATACGAAGATGAGCACAATGGCCCAGGCAGACTGCAAGAGAATTGCATTTACAGGCACTCCGAATTTCGGATGTGATTTTCCAAACGCTTGAAAGAACAATCCTTCATTCGACATCTGTTGAACAATACGCGGAGTTGCAAGAACATATAGACCTGCACAACCGAATACAGAAAGTGCAATCAAAATAGAGACAGCTAAGGATCCGCCAGGAATAATTTTTTCCATGGCATCAGCCGCTAACGTTTTGCTGTTTTGAATTTCTTCA
>JBJOON010000206.1:0-3241 GCA_046051235.1 Bacteroidota bacterium | reverse complement strand
TAGCGTAATACGCGTGGTTCTGCTCTGATCTCCAGTTACAACAACACTTAAATCTTGTGGAAATTTATCTTTCTTCATTTCCTCAATAATGGCCTGAATTCCGTCAGACGCATTAATCAGGTTTTCTCCTCCGCGCTTAATAACGTTCAACGTAATTACGTTCTTCTTGTCCAATCTCCCGTATGACTCTTGCTCCTTGTGTGCATCTACCACTTCCGCAATGTCTTTCAAATACATGTGCGAACCAGTCTGTCCAGATACAATCGAGTTTTTAATTTCTTCAATGTCTTTGAATTCTCCACTCACACTTAGCGTGCGCTTCATGTCGTCGAGTACTACGCTACCCCCACTGATGGTTAAGTTTTCGTAGTTCAAGGTGCGTTCAATGTCGCCAATGCTAATTTGTGCAGCAGCAGCTTTGTACATGTCTACGTTCACTTGAATCTCACGCTCCAACGCTCCTACCATGTCAACACGCGTGATCTCTTTCATTCCTTCAATTCTATCTTGAAGTTCTTCCGCGTATTTCTTCAATTCATCGAGACTGTAATTACCTGCAATGTTCACGAACAAAATAGGCATCTCAGAAAACTCAACTTCCATAACGTTCGGATCGGCAGGAAGATCTTGTGGAAGATCTTTCTTCGCCTTGTCTACAGCGTCTTTCACCTTTTGCTTCGCAACTGGCACGTCTACGTTCGTGTTGAATTCAACAACAACACTCGAGAAATCTTGAATGCTGGTGCTGGTTACTTTCTTCACACCGGCGATAGACTTGATTTGTTTTTCAATATTTTTTGAAACTAAATTTTCAACGTCCTTCGGTGCTGCTCCCGGATAAACTGTACTCACATAAATTGTTGGAATAACAATGTCTGGAAACTGTTCCTTCGGAATGCTTCTGTAGGTAAGAATACCGGCTAACGTAATGAATATCGTTAGCAAATAAATGGTAGTCTTGTTATCAATGGCCCAACTGGTGGGTTTGAATTCTTTAAATTTTTCTAGCATGATTCGGCTTCTTATAATTCAATTGCCATTCCTTCTGTTAACTCTGCGTAACCTGTGATGATTAACTTATCGCCAATGCTCAAACCGCTTGTCAATTCAGCGCTTCCAGCATACACTTGTCCAACAGTAATTGCTCTTCTGCGTGCAGTTAACACCCCGTTTTCATTCGCTGCAACGTATACATATTGTAAGTTGTTTTCATTTTGAATGATGTTCAATGGCGCCAAGATGGCAGCAGGATTCTCATAGTCAACAATCTTCATTACGCTCACCATATTCGGACGAAGCATTTCGTTTGAACCCGACAACATAGCCTCAGCCGTGAAAGTGCGAGACATTGGACTAATGAATTTCGCGGTGAAAGAAATGCTTCCTTCAATCTCTGTTGCAATGTCTGGGAAGTACAACAATACTTTGTTTCCTTTCTTCACTTTGTTTGCATAGGTTTCAGCAACTTCAGACTTCACTTTCAATGAAGCTAAGTTCACAATACGGAAGCAAGGATCTGGATTTTGCGCTGTTGCAAATTGTCCAACACGTGCGCCAATGTGATCTACCACTCCGCCTATTGGAGCCTTCACTTTTGTTAATTCAATTTGTGCTTGAATGGCACTGATTTGCTTGGTTAACGCGTCTACTTGGGTCTTCGCTTGAAGGTATTGCACTTCGCTTCCGATCTTTTGTTCCCACAGACGTTCTTGTCTTAAGAACACATCTTTCGCCAAATCCAATTGTGGTTGCATAGCAGCAATCTGAGCTGCATACGCGCTATTGTCTGTCTCTGCTAACAACTGTCCTGCCTGAACAGCATCGCCTTCGTTCACATAAATTTTCGTAACCAATCCAGGAATTTGCGGAGCAACAACCACGTTGTTTTCTGCATCTACCGTTCCTTGAATTTCAATACAATGTTTGAATGGCGCCGTAACTACATCGGTAGTCACAACCTTTCTTGCTTTCGCAGCGTTAGTGATTCCCAATTCTTTTTCAAGCGATGCTATTTGTCCGTCTAATTCAGAACGCTTCGCTTTCAAATCGTTCAACTCTGCATTCTTATCTTTCGATCCGCAAGAGGTCAACAACACAGCAGCTAATCCTAATGAAGCTGCGATTTTAGAGATATACATGGATTTCATTTTTTCTTATATATTATAATGCGTTCAACGATTTTGAAAGTCTGGTTTGAGCGTTCATTAAACTTAAACGCGCTTGAATTAAGGATACTTGAGCTTGCAACAATTGAGAAGTCTGACGCGACAATTCAAAGCTGGAAGAAGTTCCTTGATCAAATTTAATCTGCGTCTTCTGCAAAATGCTTGAAGCCAAATTGTACGACTGCATGGCCAAGTCTACGTTCTGCGTAGCATTCATGTACTCAGCCATTCCCACCTGATACTCCAATTTCGCTGCATTGGTTGAAAACGCTAAGGTCTCTTCCATACGTTTAACTTCAACTTCAGCTTTCTGAATACCCTTCATTTTATTTCCACCTGAAACAATTGGAATATTCATTGAAAGACCCCACAATTGTGTTGGATACCAAGATTCATCTCCATCGAAGAAATTGAACTCTTGACGTTGAGCCTGACGTTGCAAGCTATAGAATCCAGCAAGGTTTGGAAGTAGACCCGCTTGCTGATTTTTCACACTTAATTTTTGAAGAGCCAATCCCTCTTTGATGATCTGATTGTCGATTAAGTTGTCTGCGTTAAACGCCGTTTGAACCAACTGGGTATTAAATGATTCTAAAATTGTTGTGCTATTATCTAATAACGTAATTTCTTCGTCGACATTCATTCCAATCGTGAACTTCAATAAGGTCTTTGCAACAAGCGCCTGTGTTTGCGCAACACGAATGCGCGCATCCAATTCATTCAAAGAAAGTGACAATTGCTCAACATCCTGTGTCTCAACAAAACCCTCATTTTTTAAAGCTTTAGTTTGCTCAAGTGTTGTAGCTAAAAGGTCGCGTGAAGCAGAAAGTAAGGCAATGCTCTCTTGCGAAATGACAGCCAAATGATAAGCCTCTTCTGTGGCGCGCTTCACATCTATTTCACTTTTAATGATGTTCTTATTTTGCAACGCAGCGTATGCTCGAGAAGCTTGAAGTCCCACTAACCATGAACCGTCGAACAACAGTTGTGAAGCGTTAATGCCCGCAGTTAATGTCTGCGGAACACCGAATTGCACAGCGACGTTTTGTCCGGGCATACCGAAAAAATCTCCCGGT
>JBJOON010000205.1:0-3955 GCA_046051235.1 Bacteroidota bacterium | reverse complement strand
CGAAGTTCTGATACAACAACGAAGCTCGCACGTATTCATAGGTACCTGGTGTAAATGAACTAATGGGGACCGCGACGAAAATTTCTCCCGGCGCAGCAATTCTAGCTTTAGCGAAATCTATTGCATTGGCTCCTCCAGCGTTGGTTTCATCGGCGTGATAAACAACTTCTCCTGCACCCAACGCGGTATACATATTCGGAGCGAACTCAACGTAGTGCGCAGAAATCTTATGGAACAATGGACTCAACGCAGCATGACCAGCAGGCACAGCCGCAGGCTGTCCTAAATTGTTCAAACGTTCTTGTGTTGGATCTGTGACAATCTTTATAAAAACCGTAGGGACATTCAATGAATTGGGATCATCCTTGCAACGATCGCAAGAAACCAAAACCATCATCATTAAAACAGCAAAAAGGAGATTCGATTTTTTCATAAAGGGAAAATAATACTTTTTCTGAAAATCAACTCATGTAAATCCAAGCACTTTCATAAGATTCTTGCACTTCAAAAAACTGCAGCATCTCTTGATAAAAAGAATCTCCACCGATGGTTGCGCTATCTCCAATTACAATCAACTTCTTCCTAGCGCGAGTAAGCGCAACATTCATCCTGCGGTAGTCTTTCAAAAATCCAATTTCATTTTCGTCGTTGCTTCGCACCAAAGAAATAATAACCACATCGGCCTCTTGACCTTGAAAAGAATGCGCATGAAAAAAACTGTTGCGTTTGTTCCTTCAACATCGAATACATTTTCATGGCTAATTCAGCTTCGCCCTTGTTCATACGCGAATTGCCCTCTGCTCCCGCTTCTTCATTGTATCCCGTTCCAGCAGTGTCAATGAATTGAATCGGATTCAAATCACCTTCCAACATGCGACGCGCAACGGAAACATCTGCGGTGAGTTTTCCTTCATAGAAATGCTGGTTACTGAACGCCGCTATCTTTTCGTTCATGCGATATTGCACATTCAGAAAATGCACGCCTTTTTCAATGCGTGCAGTTCTTTCCATTAACGAAATTGCTAAGCCCTTCTGGGCTGCTTCATTCGAAAAAACAGTTGGAGGAAGTTGCAGGTGGTCTCCTGCTAACACTAACTTATTTCCCTTTGCAATCGGAATCCAACAGGCGGGCTCCAACGCCTGTCCCGCTTCGTCGATCACAACGACATCGAACACGCGATCGCGAAGCATCTCATTCGCAGATCCTACCAACGTCGTACAAATCACATCGGCCTGATCTATGAGTCTATCCAACAAGAACAATTCAGTCTCGCGCGCTTCGCGCATCATTTCTTTCGCTTCCTTGAAAATTAATTTGCGCTGTTCAGCTTCCTCTCTTCCAAACGAACGTTTGTATTTACTTCCCAGCGAACGCAATTCTTTCGCTCTTCTTTTCCATTCACGCACGCGCGAATAATCTTTGTCTTCCACCAACTTCACATCAACAGTAAAGGCATTTGCTTTTGAATGCACTTTCGCCGGATTCCCCAAACGCAAAACTTTAATTCCCATTTCTCCTAACCCCTCTACCAAATGGTCTACTGCGGCGTTACTCGGTGCGCAACACAAAACCTTTTTCTTCAACTTGGCTAACTCTTGCATCGCATGAATGAGGGTCGTCGTCTTTCCTGTACCCGGCGGGCCATGAACAACGCTCACAACTAAATCATTCACAACACCGCGTGCAGCTTCGTTCTGTGAATCATTCAAATTCCCATGTGAGCCAGAGTATTCTATTTCTGAAAGTCTTTTTTCTTCCGAAGTAATTGCATCACGAATTTCTGCAAGTCGATTGTTCTTCGCGTTCATGACATTATTCAAAGCCGCGAACATTTCCTTGTAAGACTTCTCATCGAAGGATACGTTCAATCCAATTTTACCATCGTCTGCCCATTCGGGCAATTCATCGACTCTAAATTGAATTTTCATTCTTGAGTGATCGACGAATGCAATGGTTCCTTTGATTGATTCTCCCTGGTGGTTTTCGTGATTGGAAAACAATTCCACAGGTTGTCCCGATTGGAAGGAATGCTTCGCTGGACCGTTTGTTTTTTCAACTACCAAAAACGGATACGAACCAAATCCGAATCCATCTTCCACAATCTTCAATGGGAACCAAGTTAGTCCTTCTTTGATTCGTGCGTTAACCGGTTGCTCTTTCAATTTCTTTTGAAAGCGCGTCCAATCTTCGTCACGCTCTATCTTCAGGAGTTCTGCAAGATTTCCGAGGTATGATAAACTTTCTTGTGATAACATGGCTAAAACAAATAAGGGGCGAATATCGCCCCTTATTTCAACATTTAAGAACTATTAGTTTCTCATTAAATGGAAATAACCTGGGTAATCCTCCACTTTACCTGTCGGAGTAGTAACCTTTAAGATATAATAAAAAACACCATCTGACACGTCATTCGGCGCCCAATCGTTTTTATAATCCGTACTCTCGTATACTAAATCTCCCCATCTGTTAAAGACTTCTACACTTGCGTTAGTATAGTAAAACAAGGCCTCGCCAAAATTCAGTGTTTGATTCTCTGTTGTTCCGTTTGGTAAAATAATGTTCGGCAAAAACACATCGCAAGGCAACGAGGTCACTCCAAAATATGTCACCGAAGAGAAACCACAAGTGGGTTCAGTAATTTCGACGGAATACATAAACTGCTCATTCGGCACACCCGCCCATGGACTATATACAGAAGCCAATGCATTGGGAACAATGGTATCCGATAAGAACCATTGGTAAGTGTAAGAAGAGTTTGTAAATGGTGCACTCAAGAAAATTTGTTCACTCAAACAAACCGAATCAGTGGTAAACGGAGCAGTTCCAGGAGTTTCAGGTGTAATTAACATAATGTTATCTGTCACTGTACACTGAATATCATCAATTGGATGAACCGATAACGAAACTTCAGAGGTTCCTGATGCTCCACTGAAGCTAGGGAAAGGAATATTGGATGCATTGAAGGAACCTCCATTCGCACTAGTCACCGACCAATCATAAACATAATTGATACCTGGAGCTTGACCGGTTAAATTACTTGTTAGGTTAACTGAATTCAAGCAATAAGGAATATCATTTCCAAGATCCAAAACCGGTGGCGCAAAATAGTTTACCCCAATTGTGTCGGTATATGTGCAACCGAAGTCATCTAAAGCAGAAACAATGATGTAGTAATCACCGGGAGTGGTTGGATTCAATACTGCTCCACCGCAGTTAGCTACAGTATTTACGATACCAGGACCTGTCCATGTGATCGAATCACAAGTGATACCGAAAGAAGGAAGGAAAGAAACCAAAGGCGGATACAACGTTGAATCGAAGTTTACCGACCAGTCGAATATCCAACCGTCATCGGAACCAAACATGTCACAAACTTCGACTATCCATCCACCATTCAGTGGACACCCAACTAAATTGCTAAAGGGCTCGACGGCATTATAAACCCCTGATGAAAGCGTTCCGCCTGAGTTTGCAGCCCACGTACCCTGAGTAGCAGTTGGAGACCAGTAATAATCGTATCCAATCCCGGGGGGATCCAATGCACCATTCATGTCAATGGGTTCTCCCAACTGAGTAGCTCCACCTCCTTGTTGGTGAACGATAATTGTTTGGCCATTGGGACATTCGAAAGTAATAATAATATCCCCCATATAACTATGTTCAAAATTGATAAAAAGACTTTCAATATCATTTACGCTTTGAATAGTTTGTCCAGCAGAAAACCCTGTGTAAAAAATAGTGTCGGAGAAACACTGCGATTGATCGTCGGGAATATAGAGCCCTCCTCCAAATTCCGCTATCGGTAAAGCTGTCCAAAATGTTGGATTGATAGATACCAATAGGTTTATTTCTTGACCTAAACAAGCTTGAAAATCATCAGCAGCAATACTAATTGATGGCTCAGTATCTACAAGAACAAGCGCATCAATTAAATTTATGTTTCCGCAACCGTTG
>JBJOON010000204.1:0-3257 GCA_046051235.1 Bacteroidota bacterium | reverse complement strand
GATTTTCGCCTTCTATTCCATTTGGAGGAACGTTGGTGAATAGTCGTCAAGAGATTATTGCAATGGGCAATTCTCATTTTATTTCATGATTAAATCAATTGAAACAATGAACAACACAGAAAACATCTCGTGGTTAAAAGACAAATTGAATACTGAATTCTTACAATTGAAACACGAGTTCAATCCCATTGAATGGGTGGAAACGTATTTCCTTTTTGAAGGCCCAGAAGGATTGGGTATCTATTCGAAATGCATCGAACTGGAAGGGGCGCCTCACCAAGACGACAAGTTAAACTTGCGGAAATTACTCACAGAAGAAGATTTGTCGAATGCGAATTTGCTACAGAAATTCTGCGCCTATTGGGCTGCGAATTGCGGAGGCTTCAATGGAAGCATCTCGTTTGTCAGTAGCACCGTTATTTCGAAAGAGGCTTTTGATTTTTTCATTGAAGAAAAGAAGCGTAAAGAAGAGCAGATTCGATTGGAAGCGCAGCGCAAGAACGCGCCCATTGTACAAGAACTCGTTCGTCTCGGATATTCACCTTCACCCTCGAGTTTCAACTCAGACACTTGGACGGCGTCTTGCCTTTTCCATAAAAGCAGACACATGATGTGGGTCGACACCAAAAAGAATGAATGCCGTTGTGCTTATGGTTCGGGGATTATTGGTTATGAGGAGTTGAAAAACAAAAGCTAAACGTTGAACTACGTTGTTCCAACTACGTAATTGGAAAATCGAAGATTTTATTCCTCCCGATAGCTATCGGGATTCATAATTGGAAAACCTTTGGTTTTATTCCTACTGCGTAACTGGAACTTCGTTCTTCAAACAATAAACGCTCTGATCTGCACCGAAAAACATTGATTCAGCAAGTCGGAAACCGACATCTGGTAGGCGCTTTTTGTTCTTGAGGTATTCAACTTGAACAAAATTGAAGTTGGAATTTTTGGTGTAAATGGAATTGTCGACGATATATAATTTGTCTTGATCGGGATTGCGGTCAGAGAACGAATTCCCTTTAACAACCTGATACATTCCGTAAGGATAGTAATACACTTCATAGAACTCTTCAAAGACCAAGTTCCACGTATCGTCTTTGTCCATGGTGTATTCAGCTACATTCCCAGCCATATCATATAAGCCCAACTCATTTGGAAACAACTGCCCGACCTCGTGCGTGACTCCACCTGAATTCGAAGCGTTCCATGCCACACTGTCTAAACAATATCCTCCGGGAAAAGTATAATGTTTACTCAAATTTGCTCCCTTCGCAGCGTATTCCCATTCTGACTTACTGGGCAGACGGTAATTGTGTCCCGTTAACTTATTCAGCTCTTTCAGAAAATCAAGTGCTTCGTAATAGGTAATGTTTTCAACCGGACATTCCGAGCATTTGTGTTTGCTCGGATTGTATTTCAAAACCGATTCAAACAATGACTGTGTGACTTCATATTTCGAAATAGCAAAGTCGAATAATTCGATTGGCGTATCTGTCGGATCATACTTAATTGCATGTCCCCAATTCTCGCCAAGATTGAATGTCGCTTCCTTAACAGGAATCATTTCAATTTCCAATTTACTCTCTTGTCCGAAAACATTTCCCATGATCGAACAAGCAAGCGCGAATGCGCATGTCCACTTGATTTCCATAAGTTTAAGATTTAATCAACGAACGGAAAATGTGATTGGAAAATTGTACATTCGCCTTCAATCGAACAGCCATGCAAAAAAACATCCCGGCAGCAGTCTTTTCTTTCTTGGAAGAGATTAAAGAAAACAACAACCGCGAATGGTTTCAATCTAACAAAGAAAGATACCAAGAGCAATTCCTTGCTGTTGCGATGTTTGCAGATGCTTTGCTCTCGGAAATGAAACAATGCGACAACATTGAAACCCCAAGCGGAAAGAAGTCGTTGTTTCGAATACACAAAGACGTACGTTTTTCGAAGGACAAGTTGCCATATAAAACCAATATTGGCGGAGCGTTCACGCGTGCAACGAAGGAATTGCGCGGTGGGTATTACTTCCATATTGAACCTGGAAATTGTTTTTTGGGCGGAGGATTTTGGGGACCTTCTCCGGAAGACTTGAAACACATTCGACTTCAAATTGCAGCGGACCCAGAACCCCTTCGAGAAATTCTTTCTTCGAAGGAATTCATTTCAACGTTTGGAAAATTAGAAGGTGAGCAACTCAAGACCGCTCCGAAGGGATTCGACAAAGACCATCCTGCCATTGACCTCATCAATTACAAGCAGTTTTTACTTGTCAAGAAATTCACCGACAAACAAGCGCAATCAGAAACCTACTTAAAAAACGTGGTTTCCACCTTTCAAGCCATGCGTCCGTTTTTCGATTACATGAGCGAGATTCTTACGACTGATCTCAACGGAGAACCGTTGTGAACTGCGTAATTGGAAAATCAGAGATTTTATTCCTACTGCGTAATGGGAACTTCGTTATTCCTACTACGTAATGGGAACTTCGTTATTCCTACTACGTAATGGGAACTACGTTATTCCTACTACGTAATGGGAACTTCGTTATTCCTACTGCGTAATGGGAACTACGTTATTCTACTACGTAATGGGAACTACGTTATTCCTACTACGTAATGGGAACTAAGTTGTTAAAAGATTGATAGAATTTTACCTTCTTGAAGATTCCAACGAAAAGCCTCACCAACTTTCTTTCCCAACAGTGCCTGACCAATTGGAGATGCAGCGCTAATGACGAAACAATCTCCTGATGGGGTGGTGAGTTTTCCGAGTGATGTAATGACATAAAACCAACCGGTGTTTGTTTGAACCAAAGATCCCGCGCGGACTTCCGAGGGTGAGGAAATTTTCAAGGGATGAAAACGCTCCACCTCTTCAACTCTTCTGTTATGCTCATGCATCTGCTTACCCATCTTCTCCAATTCCAGATGAACCTGCGCCGCAGCGGTCTCGTGCTTATCTCCAGCAGAACTCTTCCCTTCTTGCTTGTTCGATTCCATTAATTCATTCCACGCCACTTGCATCTCTGCTCCTCGCTCCTGAATCACCTTCACCAAATTTTCGTATAACTCAACCTTATTCATCTTGCTGGCCGTAATTTATTTATAAAATAATCGTCGAAGACATTCGCCAAAGGCATTCGTCCGCAGGACATTCGTTACTTCGTAACATTCGCTACTTCGTAGCATCACCATTCAAACTTCAACCCGATACAATTCTGCATACTCGGATAAACATACGTCTTTGTTTCAGGAATG
>JBJOON010000203.1:0-3265 GCA_046051235.1 Bacteroidota bacterium | reverse complement strand
TCGCTTTTCTTTCGGTGTAAAGGCAGAGGTGTTATGGTCTGGACAAAAAGATTTTCAGAATGCCACGGCTACTTCAATCATGAGTCCAACGCCAAGTTTCTTTCCTGAATTCAGAACATTTTATTTGCCCGTTTATCGAGGTACATCATTTTTTACATTCGGAATTTCACCCGTATTACATCTGACTAAGAATGTTGATTTAAGGGCTGATGTGTTCGGATATCAGCCGTTTCAAGCAACAGCGGTGCCGTCTTCAGATATCTATCGAACGTACACCGTAGGAAGCGGAACCTTGGTTTATCACTCGCCAATAGGTCCCGTGAGTTTATCGGCCAATTATTATGAGCAAAAGGTAAATCCTTGGAGCATACTTTTCAACCTTGGGTTTATCATATCGAACACTTCACCAAGGGATTAATTCCATTGGTTCTCCGTACTTTTGCATCTGATAAAGCTTTATGAGTAAAATTAAATTTGCGGTTATAGGCGCTGGGCACATTGGTAAGCGTCATGCTGAAATGGTTCAACGCAACGAACAAACAGAATTGTCTGCTATGTGCGACGTTCGTTCACGCGAGGAATGCGGTGTTGCGGAGGATATTCATTTTTATCACTCTCCAGAAGATATGTTGGAGAATGAAGAGGTAGATGTGGTCTGTATTTGCACGCCGAACGGACTTCATGCCCAACATGCCTTACTTGCATTGAAAGCAGGAAAGCACGTCGTTGTAGAAAAGCCAATGGCTTTGAATAAGGCTGATGGAGAGAAAATTATTTTTGAAGCACTGCGCGCTAACAAGCAAGTGTTTTGTGTGATGCAAAACAGATACAGTCCGCCGAGTGTTTGGATGAAAGAACTTATACAATCAGGAGTTCTTGGAAAAATTTATATGGTGAATATAGATTTGTTCTGGAACAGAGATGATCGCTATTACAAGAAAGGTGGTTGGAAAGGAACCCAAGATTTAGACGGAGGAACTTTGTTCACACAGTTCTCTCACTTCATTGATATTATGTATTGGTTGTTCGGAGATATAGACAACATTCAAGCAAGACTTCACGATTTTAACCACGCGCATTCAACCGAGTTTGAAGACTCTGGAATTGTAATGTTTGATTTGGTTGAAGGAGGAATGGGTTCAATTAATTTCTCTACTGCAGTAAGCGGTGTGAACTACGAGAGTAGTTTGACTGTTGTTGCTGAAAAGGGAACGGTAAAAATTGGCGGACAATACATGAACGAAGTGGCGTATTGCCAGATTGAAAATTACACCATGCCTGTTTTAGCGGAAGGAAATCCGGCGAACGATTACGGTCACTACAAAGGCAGTGCTGCGAATCATGTTTACATAATTCAAAACGTAGTGGAAGCAATTAGCGGTGTGTCTAACATTACCACCAATGCTTTAGAAGGTTTGAAAGTAGTTGAAATCATAGAGCGTATTTATTCTGCTGCGAAGACCAACAACTGA
The DNA here is from genome assembly GCA_046051235.1 of Bacteroidota bacterium. Classification (GTDB taxonomy): domain Bacteria; phylum Bacteroidota; class Bacteroidia; order Flavobacteriales_D; family Sanyastnellaceae; genus CAIZGX01. The sequence continues at coordinate 1,793 of JBJOON010000203.1, read as the reverse complement.
TTCACTTCATGAAGTACAGAGTATCTGAGTCGTTCACAAAGTTTATGCGCGCCGAGTACATTCGAAATGTATTCACGCTTATGGCAGGAACCGTAATTGGTCAAGCTTTGGTTTTTGTGTTAGCTCCATTTATTACTCGTCTATTTACTCCTGAAGATTTTACACTTCTTGAACAATACACCATGATTATAACCGTGCTCTCTGTTGTTGTAACAGGAAAGTACGAGTTTGCAATTATGCATCCGAAAGATCATAACGATGCGCGACATATAGCGGGGCTTGCCTTGAAGGTAGCTTTTTACTCTTGTGTTGTGCTCTCTGTTTTTATATTGTTCTTTGCCCGCGATGTGTCCTATTGGTTAATGAATGAACCCATTGCTATTTATCTATGGACATTACCCATTGTTTTATTCTTCACTGCTGTCTTTAATGTTTTCAATTATTGGTTTTCTCGTTTGAAACAATACAAGGTTGCAGCTAATTCAAAGGTGCTGTCAGCGGTGTCCTCTGAGCCAATAAAGATTGCAACGGGCTTTGGTGGATGGAATGCATCGGGTTTGATTTTTTCAACCGTAATAGGATCGATAGCAGCAGGTGTTTATGCTTTTTGTAAATTCTTGAAGTCGGAACCGGAAGGATTGAAAAACCTTTCGAACGAGCGCATGAAAGCGTTAGCTGCGTTGCATAAGGATTATCCGATGTTCAGTATTTGGGGCAGCGTCTTGAATCGCATGGCCCAATGGGCACACGTGGGAATATTCACTTTGTATTACGGATTGGTTGCTGTTGGATTCATGGCATTGTGCAGAAGGATTTTTATGGCGCCTTTGAATGTGGTGAGCAATTCTTATTCGCAAGTTTTCTTCCAACGCATTTCTGAAATAGAAGATCCAAAGGAATTGCGTGCGCTTTATTATAAAGTACTCTTTCGTTTTTTAATTGCAGCTGCTGGAATGATTTTCATTGTGCAAATGCTTCCAGGAAACACAATGGGATTTATTTTCGGTGAGGCTTGGGGAAATTCATTCATGTATTTAAAGTATTTGATTTATTGGTTCGCATTGAACTTCGTGACTTCTTCATTGGCCTTCATAACATACAGAATTAATATGCAGCGCGTGGGATTGTTTTTAGATGCGTTGCACTTTGTTTTGGCCATTGTTGCTGTATACCTGGCCCATAGTTGGGGAATGAATGAATTGGAAGCGACAAAGTTTCTTGTGATTTCAAAGGTGATTTATTTTTCATTTAACATACTCGTGGTTCTGTTTTATTTGGAACGTTACGCACGAAAGAATCACGAGCGAGCATGAAAGTAATTTCGCTACTCGTAACCAATTTTAAAAACGACAACCGTGTTTATCGCATGGCGAAGAGTCTTTCGCAAAATGACTTCCCAACAACTGTAGTCGCATGGAAGAAAGGAGACGTTGAGGAGAAGGAGAATTTTAACGGTGTTGAAGTTGAACGGGTGGTGGTTTCTTGCGATAAATGGAAGCGATTGAATTTAATTATTGGAGCTATTCAATATTTTGAATTTGCCCTTCGCGTCATATCTAGCTACCGCAAAGTAGATGCATGGCACTGCAACGATTACGAAGCTTTTGTGATTGGCGTATTGGCTAAGATCACTCGCCCAAGGTTGAAATTGATCTACGACTGTCATGAACTCGAGTCACACCGAAACGGTAAGGGAGCGTTCATGCGCTTGGCCATTCGAACGATTGAGAAGTTGTTTATTTCATGGACCGAATTGGTCATCACCGTGAGTCCTTCCATACAAGAATTTTATA
>JBJOON010000202.1:0-3340 GCA_046051235.1 Bacteroidota bacterium | reverse complement strand
CTTTTCGAAAACGATTCGGTTCACGGAAGATTCAAAGGAACAGTGGACGTTGATTACGAAAATAAATGTTTGATTGTAAACGGTCAACGTATTTACATGATCGCTGCGAAAGATCCAAGTGCTGTAGATTATACTGCATACGGAATTCAAGACGCTTTGTTAATCGACAACACAGGTGTTTTCAAAGATCGCGAAGCATTAAGCATTCACTTGAAAGCAAATGGAATTAGCAAAGTTCTTTTGACGGCGCCTGGTAAAGAAGTTCCGAACATTGTTTACGGAATCAATCACCGCGATTTAGACATTGAGAGTGAAACAATCTTCTCTGCAGCGAGTTGCACAACCAACGCAATCTCTCCAATTTTGAAAACCATTTTCGATTCTTTCGGAATTGAAAAAGGACACATTGAAACAGTTCATGCCTACACCAACGACCAAAATTTGTTGGACAACATGCACAAGAAGAGTCGTCGTGGTAGAAGTGCTGCTGTGAACATGGTAATCACTGAAACAGGCGCTGGTAAAGCGGTTACAAAGGTTATTCCTGCTTTGGCAGATAAGTTGACTTCAAATGCGGTGCGTGTACCAACTCCGAACGGGTCGTTGGCAATCATTCACGTTTATACCGACAAAGCAACAACCATTGAAGAGGTGAATGCTACTGTTCGTAAGGCTGCTTTGGAAGGCGATTTAGTAAATCAAATTTTCTACAGCATTAGCGAAGAATTGGTTTCTAGCGATATCGTTGGAAACGACTGCTGCAGTGTTTATGATAGCCAAGCAACAATTGTTTCTAAAGATGGAAAAGGCATTGTGCTTTACGTGTGGTATGACAATGAGTTTGGTTACACGAAACAAGTAATTCGTTTAGCGAAGTACGTTGCGAAAGTGCGTCGTAGCATGTACTATTAATATTTTATGTTGAAGTAAAAAGGGCGGCCATTGGCCGCCCTTTTTTGTGTCTACTTCTTCGCGCGCTTCCGCGAAACGAATAGAACCAGTCCAACCACGGAACCTAAGAAAATAGGCACCTCCCATGGCTTTTTATTTTTGTTTGAATCTTGGTTTTGCATGAATGCCTCGTTCGGTTCCATGTCTGAATGAATGTAAGCTTCGTCTACCTGAATCTCACTCGGGTCCATTGGCGAATTGTCAGACGGCAAAGCTTCACCTTTCAACATAGAATCATAAGGCTTTTCCTTCATGTATGAAACGAATTCATTGATGTATTTGTCGCTTCGATCATTCGGTTTAATTCCGGCAAGCGCATACAATTCATCCACTTCAACTTTTCTGCGTGAACGCAAAGACTCCAAATACGCTTGAGCTTCATCGCAGTCGAATGGCCCGCCAGCAGGGTGAGTTAGAATGTATCGCGCTTGGAAATTCTCTGTGTTTGGTGTAATCTGGAAAGTCAAATCTGCAGGGAATTTCGCATTGCTGTAACGCACATGCAGACGTGTGAAGAACACAGGCGAAGCCGAATTCCAACCAGCCCACCAAACGCCCGCTTCAGCGAAATCGTTGTATATAGGCGGATTCCCAACACAAGGATCGCATTTCATTCCGCCCCAACTCGGAGTCACGTTCCATGCGTATTCGAGCATAACAGTATTCTTTCCTTCACGCGAATAAGCGCGGGTGAAGAGATTTTTGTAAAACTCACCGAAGATGTCTTTTGTGTACAATGGGACGTTTCGATCTGTTGGAACTTTGACAGTTCTGTAGTTCGTGCATTCAACACGTCCCGCTTTCGTGAAGGCATACACAATCATGTCTTGCTCGCCAGTGCTGTTAGCCATTCCAAGTCGAATAGGCAACATGAATTTCGGGTGATCGAAGTTGATTTGAATTGGACGCAAGTAGTCGAATCCGGTGTTTTTCTGATTGTCTAAATTCACCTTCACTACAAAGAATTTCATGTTACTTTTGATGTACGGTTCCAATACACTTTCCGCCGTAGTTGGAATTTTATATCCTTCTTGAATCAAGTAGTTTTTCAATCCAGTACTTTCTTTCGCTGAAAGCAATGCGATGTCGTACTCTCCAACCGTGTATTCCGCTTCAATGGTCACATTGAATTTTGTTTCAACCATGTCATTCATCATGCGAACCCCCGCATTTGTAGAGGTAACTTGCGTACTCCAGTTTGCTTCGTCTAATTCTACAGTCTGATAGCACGGGTTTGTGTCGTAGTATTCCACAAGTCTCGGTGATGAATACGCATCCAATGTTTCGAAAATTCGGCGGTCAACGACTTTGATATCACCTTCCTGAAGAACCACTGGAACAGGCACCACCATTGCGAAATCGCGCACGTCGCCTTTGAAGTCATTCGACATGGTAATGGAAGTGCGCGTTCCATCGCGAACCAAAATAATTTCGCTCTTGTTGTTAAATAATGTTGCGTCTGCTTTCGCGACGTAAAATCCGCAGAACGAATAAGCGTTCACGCTAGAGAGAAGCACCAACAGTGCTGCTGCCTTAATAAGCAATCTTTGAGTCATGGTTGAATTGTTTTTGTGATGAATGAATCCAGTTAAATGTTTCGCTAGGAAAAAACTTGTTCAGTAATGGTGTCAATGGGGTGAAGCAAACCAAGGCCCAGAGCGGCGCTCCAGTAACGAAGTGGAAATTTGTGAGGTAGAATGAAGTGAACGCCACAGCCATCGTCCATACAATTCGAACCAATCGATTCGTTGGAATCGTCATGGGATCAGTGATCATGAAAAGTGCAAAAAGCCAGATGCTTCCCGATGATAATTTGTGGAAAAGCACTTCCCAATTCCAGCCCAAATAGACCATGGTGCGCATGTATTCAAGCGTGAAAAGCGTGGCTATGAAAATAAGTCCAGTGTCTATTCGCTTCACACGGGAAAGCACCGCTAATCCTGCCGATCCAATAACGAAGATGATAAGTGTGCTGTTTCCCCATTGGGCTGGAGAGATCCATGCTTTTTGCGTGAAAAGAATCACTGCAATAATTCCAACATTTGCCGGATTGAAAAGATGCTGCCCGCGAATTTTTAAGATGAATTTTTGTCCAATGGCAATGAAGGCTGCCAATGCGTACAACAGAGGTTCGTTGCTTTTGAAAAGAAGTGTTAGTCCGAACGCTGTTATCAATGCACTCTTGATGGAATGCATAGGAAGTTTCAGAAAATAAATACCGATGAGCTGCGTGGAAAGAGCTACACCAAAGGTGAGCAGCATAGATGTGAAGGAATAGTCCCAACGCAAAAAGAGAATACCGATGCAAACGAAAATGGTTTGCGAGACAATTTGAAAATGTCTACCGTCGCTTTGAAAGAATTGAAGAAAAGGAGCCAGCATAACTTGA
>JBJOON010000201.1:0-3342 GCA_046051235.1 Bacteroidota bacterium | reverse complement strand
TTCGGTTCTTCATTCGATGAAATTGGAAAAAGGAAAATCATACAATCTTCGCGTGGAATTTCGAGAGACCTTTGGAAACGCTCAATTGGCGTTGGTTGGCAGAAGAAAGAATACAGACACGGAAGAGATTCAGCATGCTGTGTCCATGTCGAAAAAAGCAGATGCAATTGTTGTTGTTGCCGGAATTGAAGAAGGAGAGTTTCAAGATAGAAGTCGATTGACGTTACCTGGAAAGCAAGAAGAGTTGATTCTTCAATTGGCGAAAACGGGAAAGCCGATTGTTGTTGTTTTAGTTGGAGGAAGCGCCATAATTATGGAGCGTTGGTTGAATGAAGTAGATGGTGTGGTGTTGATGTGGTATGCTGGCGAAGAACAAGGAACTGCTCTTGCGAACGTATTGTCTGGAGAAGTTAATCCAAGTGGGAAGTTGCCGATTACATTTCCGATGAATGAAGGACAATTGCCGTTGAGTTATTGGCACGAACCAACGGGTCGTGGCGATGATTACATAGACGGAACGGGTCGTCCACGTTTTCCTTTCGGCTATGGATTGAGTTACACTACCTTTTTATTGAATGGTTTAGATGCGGAGGAGAGTGGAGAAGGACGAAATAGATCTGTAGCGGTTTCAATGAAGTTAAAGAATACGGGTAAAGTAGCAGGAAGTGAAGTAGTACAGATGTATGTGCAACGTCCGAATTCTCAGCGCGTAGAGGCCGTTCAGAAATTGAAAGGATTTCAAAAAGTATTTCTTCAACCCAACGAAGAAAAGGAAATCATTTTCCATGTGGGTCAGAAAGAGCTTCAAGAATACATGAGCAACGGTGAATGGAAATTCAATCCTGGAAAATACCGTATTATGTTTGGAAGTTCTAGTCGGGAAATTCAGCAAGAATTCTTGTGGGAATATTCTGGGAATTAGTTCGCTGCTTTCGATTGATTAATTTTATAATCGTCGGGTTTTCCAGCTATTTTCAAAATTATAAGTTTAAAGAATTGGAAAAGCATAACTGGAAAGGAAATTAAAAACAGGACTCCGCATACAACAATTAGAATGATCAAGAATATTCCAGATTTAATGCTGTCGAGTGTATCTGCAGTAATGAGTGAGAGAAGTAATACCGAGAGTGCACCCACAAGCAGTGAAAAAAGAGAAATCAAAGAGTTGTCTTTCAGTTGTTGCTTTAGTTCGGTAATGTTCTGTGGTTTGGTATTCTTGCTTTTGGGCACCACTTTGTTTGATTCATCGGTCGTGTAATTTTTCTGTCCGAAGTAATCGTCGTCTTTCGTGTTGGGTGTAATGGTGTCGGAAAGCGTTTCAGCATCTTGGCTCTTACAAAGTTTTTTAGAAGGTTCCAATGAAACATCTCTTTCAAGATTCTGCGAAAGATTCGATGAAAGGTCCTTCGGAAGATTCTGCGAAAGCTCTTGCGAAGCATCTTGTAAAACACCTCTTTGAACGGAATGCATCCACGAAATATGATATCCATTTGAATACAAACGTTTTTCCAAAGAGCAGGAGGCTAGGGATAGAATGAGGATGGTGTATATAGCTGTCCAATGGGTCGGTTTCATTTGTGGAAGATATTTTTTTTGAGGTTTTATTTATTGAGATTTATTGACTGAGCCCAATGATAAGTGCCCCAAGTATCAGGGCCATTAAATACAAAAGAACTTTTGATCCAAAGCTTTTAGGTTGAATTAGAAAACGAAAAAATCTGCCTATTGCCAAGAGTATTTTTCTGAAAAACTGATGTTCAGACTCTCGCACGCTATGATTTTTGCGCTTGTTTATTCGAGCTTCATCAGGTTTTCTGAAGATTTTCAGTGCGACTAATTTTAAAGTTCTTAATACACCTCTCAGTAGATAAAAGAAGAAAGCCAACACCGATGCTAATGCGCTTAAATAAAGCACAATTCCAACTCCGAGGTTTTCGAAAGAAATGAGGTATCCAAGATAGAGAAGACCGCCTAAAAACAGGATAAGAAGAAATGAAGCTAGAACCAGTCTGAAGTCGAATCTAATGGCTAATTTGAGGTCTTCAATTGTTTTTGGTCTTTTGATGGGACGTTGGAAGTAAGGTCTAATTTTTTCTTTTGAAGGTTTGTGTACTTTATCGCCGAAATAATCTTCTTGTTTGTTTGTGGGTGTTATGGTATCGGAAAGAGTGTGAATTTCAAGATTCGATGAAAGATTCTTCGAAAGATCCTTCGGAAGATTCTGCGAAAGCTCTCGCGAAGCATCTTGTGCAACATCTTGCGAAGGAACTTGTAAAACACCTTTTTCAACGGTATGCATCCACGAAATATGATATCCATTTGAATACACGCGTTTTTCCAAAGAGCACGAGGCTAGGGATAGAACTGTGAGTATTAGCAATAGCAGTGCAACGGGTTGTTTCATTTTGGTTGAGTAAAAGGCAAGTGAAAATAATATTTTTTTTGAACGGAAGGGAACATGTCCTCGAGATTGTTGTTTCAAAAGGGCGATTAAGAAATAATTTTACAAAAAATACATAGAGACATGAATGTAGTTGAAAGAATGCAGTGGAGATATGCGGTGAAGGCCATGAATGGAGAGAAAGTAAGCGGCGATAAGATTGAAAGAATATTGGAAGCGATACGATTGTCGCCTTCTTCGAGTGGATTACAACCATACGAACTCTTGGTCATTACCAATCCAGAATTTAAATCGCAATTAAGAGCAGCCGCTCACAATCAGAGTCAGGTTGAAGATTGCTCTCACTTGTTGGTGTTCGCAGCTTGGGATACGTATACAGAAGATCGCATTAACAAGTGGTTTGATTTGGTGAATGAAGAGCGTAACATGAAGAGTGAAGGTTGGGAGAATTATCGCAACTCTTTGTTGAAATCTTATCCTCCACGTCCTGCTGAAGTGAATTTCGAGCACGCATCGAAGCAAGCTTATATAGCGCTTGGAATTGCCATGCTTGCAGCCGCAATGGAAGAAGTAGACTCTACGCCTATGGAAGGATTTATTCCTGCTGAAGTTGATCGTATTTTGGGACTTGAAGCCAAAGGCTTAAAGTCAGTGCTCTTATTACCCCTCGGCTACCGCAATCCAGAGAAAGATTATTTGATTAACGCCAAGAAAGTCAGGAAGGCAATGAGTGATTTTGTGCATGAGATTAAGTAGAGTTAAGATTGAATGGAAAAAGAAGTCCCACTTTGAAGTGGGACTTTTTAATTGTGGTTGGTTCAAACCTGTTGAAAATTAATTGGATCTATGTATCGTTCACAGATACGTTATATTTCCTTTAAGTGTTTAATTAATTGAAGCTAATACTTGTCGAATCAGTATGTTTATTGTAAATTAGTCTT
>JBJOON010000200.1:0-3385 GCA_046051235.1 Bacteroidota bacterium | reverse complement strand
TCGTCGAAGACATTTTGCTTGTTGTAAAGCATTCCGCCTTTGTGCCAGTTCTCTCCAAACTCGCCGCCACCGCGGAGATTCGCCATTGCGAAAACGCCTCCTTGTTCAAGAAGAATTAGTCGAGAAGAAGAGAATGAAGGCGTTAATGAAATGTTGAAACCGCCGTATCCGTATAGCAGTGTTGGGTTATTTCCATCTAACACAAGTCCTTTTTTATGAACGAGGAATAGGGGGACTTGTGTTCCGTCTTTCGACGTTACGAGTACTTGCTTGCTTTCGTAGTCATTCATGTTGAAATCGACCGACGGTCTGTGATATTCACCGTAGGTAAAATCTTCAACATTGAATGAATAGATGACACCGGGATAGGTGAACGAAGTGAAGGTGAAGTAACAAGTTTTATCTTGACGCTTTCCTGAGAATCCGCTTGCCGTGCCGGTTCCATCGGGAAGCGTTATTTTCTTGATGTTCTTTCCTTCATAGTCGCAGGCTTCAATTTCGGTGTTGGCCATGTTGAGGTAATGAAGGAATAATTTTCCACCGCAGGTGGAAACGCCTTCCAACAAACGCTTGTCTTCGGGAATGATGGTCTTCCAATTTTTTGGATTCGGATTAGCCGGATTCACTTTTACCAATCTGTAATTTGGTGCATCGACATCTGTGTGAACAATGAGTTCTCCGTCAATGGCCACTTCCACCACAGAGCTGTGATGACTTAAGTCTGTGAAGAGAGGAATGAAGTTCATTCCGCCGTTTGCAATGTCTTTGTAATAGACTGCGTAGCCATCGGTTCCAGGAGCAGAAGTGATAAAGAGGTATCGCTTGTCTTCGCTTAATCCTGCAGTATTGTAGTAGGTCGGATTGTTTTTGTCTTCGTAAACTAATTTATCGGAATCTTGCGAGGTTCCTAAAATGTGGTAGTACACTGCGTGGTTCATGTTGTTTCCACTTAGAACTTCTCCTGCTGCGGGTGCGGGATATCGGCTGTAGAAGAAACCATTTCCAAACCAAGACGCACCACTGAACTTCACCCATTCAATAGGAGTTTCAACTTCTTCTCCAGTTTCAATATTGAAAATATGAATGTTACTCCAATCGCTACCGGCCTTGCTAACTGCGACCGCCATGAGTGTGTGGTCGTCGTTGGAGTCGAGTAAACTGTATGTTGTAAGTCCTTTCGGATCCAGGGCATTCGGATCAATAAATACACGTTCAGCACCTCGCATTCCTTTTTTGACATAGCATACCGCTTGCGGTTGCAGCCCGGTATTCTTCCAGAAAAAATAATAATCGCCATGCTTGTCGGGCGCGCTTACTTTTTCAAAATTGAAAATGGAAGTGTAGCGTTCTCGAATCTCGGCACGCATTTTTTCACCACTTAAATAATTTTCCGTAAGCGCTTGCTCATCTTTTACCCATTGAAAGGTGCGCGTACTTCCGTCGTCTTCAAGTCCGTAAAAAGGATCGTACACTTTCGTTCCAAAGAATCCGAAAGTAGTGTCTTGAATGTTTTTGTTTTGAGGTTGTTGAATTTGCATAACAGCGTTTTCTTGTTTGCAAGCGACGAGAGAAGTGAGGCATGCAATTGCGATAATTTTTTTCATTTTATTCTTCAATGAAGTTGAGGTTTTTTCCGAATGTTTCGGGCAAGTAAGCGAGCGCTATTGCTGCAATTCCTATTGTCACCACGCCGATGATTAAGGCGCTGTTGATGACTCCGAAATTTGGCTCTATGTATTTGAAGGTTAAGACGATTGGAACGGTGGATCCGCGCACGAAGTTGGGAACAGTTGAGGCAACGGTAGAGCGGATGTTCGTTCCGAATTGCTCTGCTGCGTTTGAAACAAACAATACCCAATAGCCCGTTGTTGCGCCAAGCAGAGCTGATAGGGCATAGAACGTATTTACAGAATGGTGATGAACCAAAAGGAAATAAAGACTAATGATAACTGTAGTGCCGAGATAGAAGAAAATTATTTTTTTTCGGCTTTTTAGGAACTGACTAATGAATCCAGAAATGAGGTCTCCGCCTGAAAGACCGAGGTAACAAAAGATGATGCATGTTGTGGGGTCAATGGCTCCTTTTACCTCTAATACGGTTGCGAATTTGTCAGAAAACTTTATCAGTAAACCAACGCAAAACCAAACGGGAAGTCCGATAGCAATGCATGATAAATAGCGCAGTGCTCGTTCTTTCGTTTTGAAAAGCATGAAGAAATTTCCACGTTGTACTTTTTGTTTTTCCACCTTGTCGAACATTTCACTTTCGAAAGTTTGAAAACGCATGAACAAGAGTAATAGGCCTAAACATCCGCCGATGATATAAGATACCTGCCATGATTCCAACCCGAGCATCGTGAATTGAAGCTTGTGAATACCCACGGCGGCAACGGCTCCAAGGGCTCCCATAGTTACAATGATCATGGTGCCGATGCCTCGTTTTTCTTTCGACATGGATTCGTTGATGAGCGTAACGGCTGCGCCCAATTCTCCGGCAAGACCAATTCCAGTTATAAATCGAATGATGGAGTAGGCTTCAACATTGGTAACAAAAGCATTCGCGATGTTTGCCAAAGAATAAATGAGAATAGACCCAAAGAGTATTTTTTTTCTGCCGCGTTTGTCGCCTAGAATACCCCAAATAAGTCCACCTAAAATAATTCCCGACATCTGCCATAGGAATAAACTGTAGTCGAGTGTTTTGATTAGGTTCTCGTCTGTAATGCCAATGCCGCGAAGGCTTTCTTTGCTTACGATATTGAAGAGTTGTAAATCGTAGATGTCTACGAAATAACCTAATGAGGCCACCAAAATGGTAAGACCTAATTTTTTATCGAATGATTTTGGCATAACTGCAAGACTTATTTGTCTTGCAAGATAGTATTGGATTGATTACGAAGTAATCTTTGGTCTTCGAGAGGGAAGAAGAATTTTTCACTCCAGCCTTGAGAAGTCCATTCCATCATTGAGACTGTTTCAATTGTCCAAGATTGATTCAATGAAAGTTCGAGTGCTTTGGATTTTGCTTTTTCGAATTCAGCGGTACTCCAATTGCTGCGGGCCAGCGCCACTTCGGCTTTTGGAAATTCAAAGGAAACGGGAGAATGTTCGAAGTTGTTCCACTCCAAAAGCACTTCTACAATTTTGTTTTGAATTTTTTCAAGTTCAACACTTGGTTCTGGTCGAATGGCTATTTGTTTAAAAACACTATTGAAGACCATGTTTTTCAGAATCAAACGGAAGCTTGGGATATTGTTTAGCGTCTTTTGTAAAGCGTTCCCAAGTTCAAATATTCCATCTTCATCGGTATTGAATTGAAAAGACAAGGGAAGGTAAACGGGCTTAACAATGGATTCTAGATTGTCAGGCGCGAGCAGGTTTCCTG
>JBJOON010000199.1:0-3401 GCA_046051235.1 Bacteroidota bacterium | reverse complement strand
TTGTTGTTCGTGCTCACCTGTGTGCCTTTCACTCCCGCTTCCCACTTCACTTTTTTCCAACTGAAACTGTAGTCTGCCCGAACAATAGCAATGTTAATCTTCGTTGCAGTATTATTTTGATAAACACGCTCGTTCAACAAGCTTCCATCAGAACCAATATATCTGTTGGGTTGGAAATTCCCGTTGTCAATGTCGTATAATCCATAATTCGCATCAACTGTCAGTTCTTGTTCGTTAGATCCTTTCCATTGATAGCTCACATTCGCTCCGTAATTGTTGCGGTATCCGTCATTTGTCGAATTCGCTTCCAACGTGCTGTCAACTCCAGCACCTAGGATTAAACTTCCGATAGGTGTTGAACCGTGACTGTCCCACAAATCATTCGACAGATTGCCATTCACCGAGAAGCCGATGGTGTTTTTATCGTTGATGGAAATATCAATACCCGCCTTTCCGTAGTGAGATTTATTTTTAGAATATGTGTAAGAATTCTGATCGAAGAAAATTCCGTTTTGTTCTTTGTAAAAACGCATATATCCCCAATCTTCGCTGAAAGAGTTTCCGTAGGTTGCGTAAACATTGGTCTTGCCCTTTCTTCTGTTGTAAGTGAAAGATCCGTTTGTCTTGCCATAAATCTGATTGCCATATCCCAATCCGAAGGTCGCATTCTGTCCGTAATTGCTGTTCTTCTTCATCACTATATTCAGAATACCCGCAGTGCCCGCTGCATCGAAGCGTGCAGAAGGATTGGTGATGATCTCAATTTTTTCTATGGATGAAGAAGGTGTGCTTTTCAAGAAGTCAGACAACTGCGAACCTTGAAGCGGAGAAATTCTTCCGTCGATGTACACCGTTATTCCCGACTTTCCTTTTACCGAAATGTTGTTGTTGTTATCGATGACCACACCTGGCGCGCGACGCAACAATTCCAAAGCATTCAATCCAACTGCATTGGCCGTTCCTTCCACATTGAAAATGGTTTTATCGGCTTGCACTTGCACGAGCGGTTTCTTAGCCACAAATTCCATTTCAGAAGTCATGGCTGAAGTGCGCATCAATTCTATTGTTCCGAGATTCACACTTGCGCTCGCCGCAATCTTTTTCCAAATAGGTTTGTATCCGATGATGTTGAAATAGACCAATACTGAATCGGTGCTTGCTATTTCTAAACTGAAATTTCCTGAGTTGTCAGAAGCTGTTGCCTTCAGCAAAAGGCTATCTGACGTGGCATGCAGACTTACACTCACGAAAGCCAAGGGCTCGCTCTTTCCTTGATCTACACCTATAACCACTCCGGAAACTGTTGTTGTTTGAGCGAAAGAAAATAGAGTGAAGAGAATGAAGGAAAGAGTGAGGAAGAGGTTTTTCATGAACGCGAAAATACAATAATCCGGTGGATCAATTGCTACGCAATCAATCAACTTCGTTGATCAATACTACGTATGAATCACCTGCGGTGATCAATTCTACGAATCAATCGCTGCGCGATCAATCAACTTCGTTGATTACTTCTTTCGACTTAAGAAAACTTCCAAAAAAGAGATATCCCAAAAATCCTCCGTAGGGAATGCTGATGTATGGATTGCTGCTAATCATGCAGCCTCCAGAGGAACAGCCCACGAAGTAGTAATACGCCCAACCGGCAAAAGAACCGATAGCAATGGCTATGAACTCTTTTCGATATTTCTTAATGAAATTCATTTTTTCTCGCAGGTATTAATTCCGAATGGAACATACAGCGGACAAAAAGAAACAAGGCTAGTCAATAAGAACACAGCACCTAAAACCAAAAGCGTGTTTCCTAAAAACCCTGAAACAGCGTCAGAGAAAAACAAATAAGCAAAAATCAGTGCTGCTACCACTCGCGCAATGCGATCAAAATTTCCCATGTTCTTTTTCATAGTATTATATTTTCTACGAAGGTGAGGGATTGTTGTGGGGTGGTTTGTAACTTATATCACTTCGTCATCAATCACCTGCGGTGATCAATTGTCGGAGACAATCAATCAACTCCGTTGATAAATTTCTTCAAAATCAATCCTTCGGATCAATCTGACTTCGTCAGATCAATACTACGTAGTTATTACTCCGCAGTATTGATTGCAGCATAATTCATCGCCGGAGATAACCCCTACACAAATGTCAAAAAAAAGAGGGTAATTCGAGAATGTGCCGAATGGAAGGCTTTCATTTGACAGCCTGATTAAAAACTTCTCTCTAACAGAATATTAATTTCTGAATGAAGAAATGGAATGTTAGTTCGAACTACATCAATCACAATTTCATAATCAACACCGAAATAATCATGTATGAGTTTATCGCGCATATCAGCCATTTCCTTCCATTCGTTGTGGCTATTTATTTGACGAAAATCTTGGTCTATTCTTTTACTTGCTTCTCCAATGATTTCGATACTTCTTACTAATGCGCGTAAAAGCACTTGATCAAGAAAAATATCTTCATCAGACTTAGAAGTAGTTTCATTTATGATGAATTGACATTCGTCTGAAATATGCTGTAAAACTCTTTTCTAGACGGATACATATTCAAGCGAATTTAGAATTGAAGTTCTTAAATATGGACTGAGGGACTTATCAGTAAGCACCTCAACCCTTCGTTCTAACTTAGATTCAAGAAAGAATACTAAACCGATAAAATTTTTATATGTCTTTTTTCCCGGTTGAAATTCAACAAAAAAATCAACGTCGCTCTCTTTTTTGGCTTGGTCACGAACAAACGATCCGAATAGAGCTAGTCGGGCCACTCCAAATTTTTTAATATTGGATTGGTTCAATTTAATAATATTAAGCAGCTCTGCTTTTGAAGTAACCATTGAAACAAATTTAGCGGAATAATTTGATAAATCCATTACCTACGGTTATCAATCGCTACGCGATCAATTGCTTTGCAATCAATCCTGCGGATGCAGTTTATCAGGAAGTGATTTATACGGAGTATTGATCTCACGAAGTCAGATTGATCCGAAGGATTGATTCGTAGAATTGATCACCGTAGGTGATTGATCCGAACTCGTTCGGATATTAACGCTCAAATCTCAAAGCTTCCCCACTTCTAGTACCCGTCAACTTCCCATTCTCAAAAACCAACTTACCATTACACCAAGTGGAAACAATGGTGCTGGAAAACGTATGTCCTTCGAACGGAGACCAACCGCATTTGTATAAGAGATTTTCTTTGGTAACTGTGTAAGGTGCATTTAGATCAACCAACACAACGTCGGCGCTGTAGCCTTCGCGAATGTAACCGCGCCCTTCAATTTGAAACAATTCTGCAACGGCGTGAGATGCCTTTTCAGCAATTTTTTCTAGGGTGAAAATGCCTTTTCTGTGAAGATCTATTAACGCCTGTAAGCTGTGTTGAACCAACGGTCCGCCGCTTGG
>JBJOON010000198.1:0-3404 GCA_046051235.1 Bacteroidota bacterium | reverse complement strand
AAAGAATCGGCTCTTATGGTTTGTGCGGATGGCGGGCTTCTTCATATGGGCCGTGCAGCAAGGATTCCGACTTTAGCTCTCTTTTCAGGGGACATTCATCCTTTAATGCGATTTAATAAAGATGATCCAGTGTTTGCTTTTCATACGCGCACTTCTGTCCGTTCCATTCCAAGAACATAACATTATTTCCACTTGCACCTAAATCTGAATTTTCTAAATATGAAAGTGGGATTTCCTCACTTAATACTTTAAACTCTCGCCTAACATATGCTCGAAGATTTGCATCGGTTAAACTCGGTGCGGGCAATCGCGAAAGAAATCCATCGAACACATATCCAATTTTATCGTTGAATTTCACTTTCACCCATGAACCGCTAATTCCTTCCACATGCGTGGGAAAATTATTGTTCTTAGCCTCTAGGGTAACCACTTTCGCTGCATACGGCACTGATTGGAGAACAGCCCCACCGGGCTTATCGCGCAACTTAATCCCTGAAATAGTTAAGACGTTTAGTGTTTCATTCGCTTGATAGTTTTCAATAGCAAATGCAAGACTTGTGTAAAGGAAAGCGATGGCCGCAAAGAAGTATTTCATTGTTCAAAATCTGAACGCTAAAATAGAATGAAACAGTTCAACTATTTCCTTTTTGAATTCGTACGGCTCACGTGCTTCTTCAAAATACGTTTTCCTTCCACCTTCACTTCATCTTTCTTTCTGAAGCTCCAAACGATTTCACTTGCACGCTTTCTGGTTTCTTCAACATCGACGATTGGCAATGGATAGTCCTTTCCAATGACACATCCATACATCTCCTGCTCTATCACCGAAAGTTTGTGTGGCTCATGAACAAAGGCTTCTGGAATGTTTCGCAATTCAGGAATCCACCGCTTAATGAACTCACCATTCGCATCGTGCTTTTCTGAATTCGTGATGGGATTGTAAATACGAATGGTATTGATGCCCGTGGTTCCGCTTTGCATTTGAATTTGCGGATAATGAATTCCAGGTTCGTAATCGAGAAACATGCGCGCTAAAAAGTGAAGCTCGCGCCAGTCTTGCCATAAATTGAAAACGAAAAATGAAACCACCATCGCTCGCATGCGGAAGTTGATGTAGCCGGTCTCCTTCAAACAGCGCATACACGCGTCTACTAGCGGAACACCCGTCATTCCTTCCTGCCAAGCCTTTATGTACACTTCATTCTTGGGCTTTTCTAAAACGTTGTAAGCGCGATTGATGTTCTCTATTTCATACCGACATTCCGTTTCAAATTTTTGAATGAAGTGACAATGCCAATGCAAGCGCGAAATGAAATTTGAAAGTGTACGCTTATTTTTTGAAGTCTGATAATGTTGAACGGTATATTGATAAACCGCGCGCATACTTATGTTTCCATAGGCCAGGTATGGTGAAAGACGACTGCATCCTTTCCGACTGAGCGAAGGACTACTGATGTATTTGCTGTAATTGACACTTCGTTGAGCAATGAAATTCTTCAAGTACTTCCACGCCCACGATTCTCCGCCGGGTTGAAAATTCGGATTGCGTTCTGTGATTTCTGGTGGAAGGGAATTTCGATTGGAATGAAAATGAATCTCCGAATTGAAATTAAAAACGCGAAGTGAATCTAACTGAACATTGAAGGAAGGCGTTCGCATGGTGTCTTCCCACATCTTCGGCCATAGTGGACGTGACTTCAGTCTTCGAACAACTCCGTTGGTTTGAAATTCATTCCATTGAATGTTTTTGGAATGAAAGAATTCCGACATCTGAATATCGCGTTCGTACGTCAAGAGGTTTCCCGATTCTTGCGAAGAAAAAACAGTTTGTATGTTGAAGTTCAAAGTCAGCTCTTCGAACACATGCATGGCTTCGTCGTGAAAGATTTCAATATGCTTATTGAAAGGCCTCAGGCGTTGATTCAAATCTTGAAGCGACTCATACACAAATCGCCAATGGCGAACATCTGAATCGTGGTGATTCATCACCGAAGGTTCGAAGATGTATAAAAGTACAAACGGCCGTTCAGCTCCTTGCGCATGAAAAATAGGCTCGTGATCTACAAACCTCAAATCGCGTTTCAACCAGACTACATTAATCGCTTGCACAGGTGTTCAATCTTTATAAATGAACAACTATTGAAAGTAAAAGTTCGCTCACATTTATTTAAAATGATTAGTGCTCAATTAAGACCTTGGGCTCGCCCTCGACTACTACTTAAACAACTGAATACCAATACCATTTTTGTTGAAATCTTAATTCGCATTTGGCGTTTCAGAATTGTATTTTTGAATGGCTTGTTCGAGCAACGCATCATTAACCTAAAATCAATTTTACAGGAGAAAACATATGGAAAATAAGATTGAAATCTATGCATCAGCGGACGGATTAACTCAGCTAGAAGTTCAGTTCGAAGGAGAAACATTTTGGTTGAACTTAAATCAAATTTCTAGTCTATTTGAAAAAGACAAATCGGTTATTTCCCGACATTTAAAAAACATTTTTACAACAAGTGAATTGAACCGAGATTCAGTTGTTGCAAAAAATGCAACAACTGCTTCCGACGGCAAAACCTATGTCGTGGAATATTTCAACCTTGATGCAATCCTTTCTGTTGGATACCGCGTGAACTCAAAAAGAGGAACACAATTCCGCCAATGGGCAACGCAACGACTAAAAGATTATCTCATCGAAGGTGTTGCTATAAATGAAAAAAGATTAGAGCAAAAGAACAAGGAAATACAAGTGCTACACGATGGCATTCGAATTCTGAGCAGAGCCATTGAAGAAAAAGCAACTGCAGAGGATTATGCTTGGTTGAATCAGTTTAGTATTGGTCTTCAGTTATTAGACGACTATGACCATGAAGCACTCGATGCTAAGGGAATTCATTCAAAAAACGCGAGCTATCCAAGCATAGGTGAATACATGGAATTGGTAGAACTCATGCGTGCAGAATTCAACTCAGATGTTTTTGGAAAGGAAAAAGATGGTGGATTCGATAGTGCTGTAAATACTATTAAACAAGGATTTGGAGAACAGGACGTCTACCCTACTTTAGAGGAAAAAGCAGCAATGTTGTTGTATCTCGTTGTGAAAAATCACGCTTTCGTAGATGGGAACAAGCGCATTGCTGCGGCATGCTTTCTATTGTTTCTGGAAAGAAATAGCTTGCTATATAATTCAAGCGGAAAAACCATTATTAGCAACGAAGCACTGGCAAGTCTTACTCTGTTTGTTGCGTCAAGCAAAGCCGAAGAAATGGAGACAGTTCGAAAATTGTTGATTAGTGTTCTGAACAGAAACATTTAGAAGCAAAAGTTCTATCACCGATTACGGTTTGAATAGCGAGCGGCCTTGAAGCGCCTGCACCAAGGTAAACACCGCCAATGCGAAATAGAGC
>JBJOON010000197.1:0-3409 GCA_046051235.1 Bacteroidota bacterium | reverse complement strand
CAGAATTTGGATATGCATGCCTTCTCATATGATCCGCTCCAATCGCCCTTTCCGCTTCACAATGTTTTTATAGTCCCACTGAATGGTTCTGGATTTTTGAAGCCAGCGAATGAGGTCTACCGAGTTTACTTCATCGATAGTGTTATAGAAGATGGAGGCGTCTTTGAATTTCTTGCCAACTACATCCAAGTTTTCCTCTTCGAAGTCGGCCCCGCTCCAAAACATGAGACGCAATCCTTTCTTCTGAACGCTATAGCCCACAATCGGATTTCCATCCAGAAACCAAACGGGGTGTGCATGCCATACTTTACTCTCGGCATCGGTAAGCTCGCCGCAGATAATGTCGGCAAGCAGGTGGCAAAGCTCGCGATGTACTTCCGTTTGGGAGTTGTTGTATGCTTGTATGGTGGCGGGCATGTGGATTGGTTCGTCTGTTGGATGCATCCTGTAGCGCTCAATTAAATTCACATTTGTATATGCATGTTTGCAAACCACATGAACTTCTTCGAACGTAGTATGCTCGAATGTAACCAACAGTGGGTTAGTGTTGGCTCTTTATTTTTTCTCCAATGTAGTTTAATGCTTTATTATATGTTTCAATTCCGTGTCCTACATTGGTATATATCTTAATTTCTTTCAGCGATTTAATCTGTCTTTTTGCATTTTCGACTGATTTTTGATAGGGAAACAAAAGGTCCTTATCTCCAACAAGTAAGTATGTGTCAGTCATAACTTGTTCCAATTGTTGGTCCATGTAATAAGGTTTTTGTGTTTTGTCCTTGTAGCGACTTATTGCAAAAACTTCATAGTCGACCAGCATTTTTTCTGAGAACTCTGAAAGTTGGTGATTGGGTTTTGAAAAAACTGCTTTGTCCAGGAATTTAGATACGTTCGTACTGCTTGGCTTTAGAATCGGGAGAATATTATAGTAGAGGTTTTTAAGAGACAAAGAAAATGGTTGCAAGCAGCCCGGGTTCAAAAGGAATGCAGCTTTTATTTTTTCAGGACTTACAATCCCCAGTTTCATGCAGATGAGTCCACCGAAGGAGGCACCTGCAACGAAGGCTTTTTCAATGCCTAATTTTTCAAAAACCTCTGATGCCCAAATCCCATAATCCAATGTTTTAATGTCTGGAGTTGAACCATCGCTTAGGTTGGGAAGTCCGTTGGTTTCCACCATGAAAACTCTCATTTTGTGATTCAAGTTGTCTAATCCTTTATCAAAGTCCCATATCAATGAGGTGGTTCTTGCTCCCGGAAACACAACGAGCGTGTCTAAGTGTTCTTCTTTTGTATGAAGCCCCCAAATAAGTGTATTACCAAGTGACGTTTCAATCTCGTAGCGGTCATATTTCCGACTATTTTCCTTTTCCAGCTTCGTTACCCAATTTTCAAAATAGGCTCGGTCCTTAGATTCGTCCTTGAACTGTGAGGTGCTGTGTATTTTCATGTTGTCAGTGTCGTTAATTGGAGTTTTTCTATTCTGTTGCAAAGTCGCTTACTAGTACCGGTCAACTTTCATAGAATTACCATATTGAATCTTGGCGCAAATTTCAGTGTAATTATCTGCCATTTGCGAAATGTCTTTGGTAGGAGATACTTCATTCAAGACCTTAGCTTTTTACCGGCTTCTTATTTTATCCTCCTTGCTAAACGCTAGGTCCAACACAAAAACAGGTGCAGAGCCGTCAATAGGCATAAGTGAAATAAATGCTACAGCAACTCTGTAGTATGGATCAAAGTGGTCGAGTATTTTTCCGTTACATTTTTCTGTACCTTTTGAGTATTCGATTTCCCATGTATCATCCTTTATTGCAGTGATGTCAGTGAAAACAGGATAAACCAAATCTAATATTCGTGCATACTCCATCTGCGCGTTTGCTTTGCTGGAAAAGAAGTATTTGCAATCCAAAATCACAGGGTGCTTGTTAAAGTCTTCTTGTCCACCTTTTTCTGTAATCAGAGCAGCATCGCCATAAATCAACATCACTTGAATGGAGTCAGGATTAGATTGGACTGCACCTTTATCAGTTGTGATGCCTTTAAAGAAGGACGAGGGCTCGAAGTCATTGAATGTGCTGTCTGTCATCACAAATCGGTCATCGTTTACAATGACTTCACGAAGGTCTAAACGGGATTTTTCGAGAGGAAGGTTGTAAAATAGATGTTCAATAATGGAATCAATCAGCATGGTCTTCACGGTGTCGGCCGGTGGATGTTTTTCGAGATTTTGCAGTGTTTCTGTCCTGAAGTTACAAGCGGTCGTCCCTGAAATGGCTGCCAAGATCATTACGGATAGAATGAAAAGAGTTTTCTTCATTGTCTTGCCGTTTTTCGTTTTCTGTATGGAGAGTGAAGAGTTGTCATCTTGAGGAGGGAACGTTTTTGAAAGCAAAACCGGTGTTAGCGGTTTGATGTTTTAAATCCATACAATAGTTGTAATTTCTTTATCAGATGCGATGTTTTCTTTTTTTCGTATGGCTGCTTTTAAGGGGAGTAAATATGTTCTTTGTTTTGTATCAAACCATATAGCAGTTTTCCATGTACTGTTCCCGATTTGTGCATTAGCTTTTAGTCTACCCCAACCTTCCTCTTGCCATTTCAAATTATCTCTTATTTCATTTGACATTTCTGTCGGAAGTGATACAAAATGCCAACCATTCGGTGCTGAGTGCTGCCACGTTTTTGCGGTGAATTCATATTTTATTTTGCCATTCATTTCTGAGGTTTCTGTTTTATTACTTTTTCTGATACTTCAGATACTCTGAATTTTACAATTCGTTCAATCAGTTTGTATGGAATGGGTTTGTCAAGCGGAAACTGCACCGATCCTTTTCCTTGTTTGTATTTTGAAAGTTCGTCTTGAAATGCTTTATGTCCTGAGGGAGTTGCGTAAAAACCAATATGATTCTTGAAAGCGGCAAAGTATACCAATGGTTTCTTATTCAATTTATATGCAGGCATTCCATAAGAAAAATGTTCGTCTGCGCCGGGCGCGTTGTCATGTATTAATCTCCTCATCGTATTCAAAATTTCCTGAACGTTGTCGGGAAACTGCTTTATATATACCTCAATTTCGTTCATAATTATTCGAAGATTCTGTTGTCTCTTGCATAGACAGAAGGTTTATTGCGGTATGCCGAATGTTACGATTTTCAACACAAATATTGAAGCGGAGAACCAACCTTTTATGAACCACAAATGTGTCTGCGGAGCACTGAACCGCCACTTTTGCCAAACTCGTGTTAGCGGCTGTTTTATTTCTATCTTTCTATTTCATAATCATTTTTCACTGGTTGGATAAAATTTGTCTGAAAAAATATATTGATGATAGCCTTGTCCCAAATTGTCTCCAACGATATTGTAGTAACATTCATTACCTCCTCCAAAAGGTGAAATTATTAAAGGC
>JBJOON010000196.1:0-3413 GCA_046051235.1 Bacteroidota bacterium | reverse complement strand
CCACTTCGATGCTGTTGTAATTGTTCGAGGTGGAGGTGGAGATATAGGATTGGCCTGCTACAATAATGTTAACTTGTGCAAGGTCATTGCCGAGTTTCCGCTACCCGTTCTTACTGGTATTGGTCACCGTGTGAATGAATCGGTTGCCGATATGGTGGCTTATAAGAATCTGATTACGCCGACTGATCTGGGGAATTATTTCATTCAGAAGTTTCATAATTTCTCACTGCCTGTTCAGCGCGCTGAAGAAGCCTTAGCTGACAAATCGTTACGTCTTCTTTCAGAAACGAAATCGAAGTTGCATGCTTTCGTATTACTGTTTCGTTCTGTGGTAGAAACGACTTTGGTTAAGAACACATCGAAAATTGAAACGCTTCGCGTTGGATTGCGCTCCAAAACAATTCAGTTGGTGGCTAACGAGAAGGGAAGCATTCAGAAACTCGCCAAGGCATTGGCCAATGATGCGCGAACACTCCTAACCGCCGAGCGTGTTTCTGTCTCTAAATTACATGAGGGAATGAAAAACCGAATAAACGTTCGGTTGTCGAAAGAAGAGATGAAAGTAAACGGATTAGAGAACAGTGTTCGTTTGTTAGATCCTCGCAATGTACTGAAGCGCGGATTCAGCATAACATTGGTCAATGGAAAAGCAGTGACCGATGAGAACGAAGTTCAGTCTGGCGAAGAGATAACAACACTACTTTATAACGGAACATTAAAATCTAGAAAAGAATAAATCAAATGAGCGAAACAACAATAAATTATGCACGTGCCTTCGAAGAGTTGCAGGCCATTGTAACGGAAATTGAATTAGGACAAATTACAGTAGACATTTTATCTGAAAAGGTGAAACGCGCTTCCGAGTTAATTACAATCTGTAAAACGAAATTGTCTTCGACAGAGGAGGATGTGAATCAGATTTTGAAAGAGCTTGACGAGTGATTAGTCGTAATTTTGCAACATGAAAATAGAAATTTGGAGCGACATCGTATGTCCGTTTTGTTACATCGGTAAGCGTCACTTAGAGCAGGCCCTTGCAAAGACTGGAAAGACAGTAGAAATTGAGTGGAAGAGCTTTCAACTTGATCCGAGCGTTACGGCAGATGATGCAGGCGCTTCTGTGGTGGAGCATTTAGCAGAGAAGAAGGGGATGACCATTGACCAGGTAAATGGCATGATGGGACGTGTGGAGTCGATGGCTGTCGAAGCAGGATTAGACATGAAGCTTCGAAGTTCATTCGTGATGAATACCTTTCATGCACATCGTGTGTTGCATTTTGCGAAGTCGTTAGGAAAAGGATCAGAATTAAAAGAAGCATTTTTAAAGGCACACTTCACCGACAATTTGAATTTGAATGAAGATGAAAATCTAATTCAAGTTGCTGTATCTGTTGGATTGAATGAAGAAGATGTTCTTCGAGTACTTCATTCCAATGAATTCGAAGACGCTGTGAATGAAGACGCATACACTGCCCAACAGTTCGGAGCTCGCGGAGTTCCATTCTTTGTTTTCAACAGAGAATCTGCAGTTTCCGGAGCGCAGCCGGTTGAAGTGTTTGAACAAATCTTAAACGAGTCGAAATAATTCTATTCATTTTGAAATCTCTTTCCTTCAATTTTCGAATTCTATTTCTTCTAATTGGAATACATACGAGTGTTCAATCAAAAGCCCAAGTGCTTCCATATAAAGACGATCGCTTGTCGGTTGATGCACGTGTGAAGGATTTACTTTCACGCATGACGCAAGAAGAAAAATTCTATCAGGTGTTCATGATTGCGCACGATGGTGTTTTTAAAGAGGAGGATTACACACACGGAATTTTCGGGATTGAAATGAACACCTCAGGATTGAACGAGGCCGCTGGACAGCAGATGCTCGATTATTCAAATGGAAATTCAGTAGAAGCTGAATTGGCTGAAATGCTTCGCATTCAGAAATATTTGGTTACGAAAACGAGATTAGGAATTCCAGCAGTCTTTTTCGGAGAGTCTTTGCACGGTGTGGTTGCAAAGGGGGGAGTTTCTTTTCCACAATCAATAGCTCTTGCAGCGAGTTTTAATACCACTTTAATGGAAGAAGTTTCCGACGCCATTGCAACTGCATCTTTCCAACGCGGATGGCGCATGGTCCTTTCACCGGTTGTGAATGTTGCAACCGATGTGCGTTGGGGGAGAACGGAAGAGACCTACGGAGAAGATCCGTATTTGTGCAGTGTCTTCGGTGCCGCATTTGTTCGCGCTTTCGAATCGAAGAATATTGTAACCACTCCGAAACACTTTGTTGCAAATGTTGGCGATGGCGGAAGAGACAGCTATCCCATTCATCTCGACGATAAGGCCTTGAATGAAATTCACTACCCACCTTTCCGTGCGTGTTTCGATGCGGGAGCCCGCGGTGTAATGGCTAGTTACAATTCGCTCAACGGAGTTCCTTGCAGCATGAATGCCGATCTCCTTCAACATACATTGAAAGAAAATTGGAAATTCAACGGGGTTGTTATTTCAGATGCCGGCGCTGTGGGTGGAGCAAATGTCTTGCACAACACTTCGCCCGATTATCCAACAAGTGGAAAGCAGGCCATTGAAAATGGAATGGACGTTATTTTCCAGACGTCTATTCATCACGATAAATTATTTTCTTCTCCTTTCTTGAAAAATGAAGTTCGTTTATCTGCTTTAGATTCAGCCGTTGCGCGCGTCTTACGTGTGAAGTTTGAATTGGGATTGTTCGAGAATCCTTATGCGGAATATCATGAAATAGATTTAAAACTTCAGCAAGAGCTTGCTTTGAAAGCAGCGGAAGAATCCATTGTGTTATTGAAGAATGAGAACAATGTCTTGCCTCTTTCTTCCAATTATAAAAGAATCCTAGTGGTGGGTGAAGACGCGACTGACTGTCGCTTGGGCGGATACAGCGGAAGTGGCTATTACTTGGTGAATGTTTTCGATGGAATGAAGGAACATTACGAAGGCAATGTTGGAATAGAATACACTCGCGGAAGCAGCCGCAGAATTGAAGAGGAAGAAATTCTTCCGCAAGAAAATTTGTCAGAGATTCAAGCGCGCTATTTTTCTGAATTGAATTTTCGAGGTGTTGAAGTGACGAAGAAATGGAAAGGTGTTTTGGATTTTTATTACACGTTTTATTCGCCCGATGAGCAAATTCAAAAGGAAAAATTCAGTGCGAAATTTGAAACGGTATTCACGCCTTCCGATAACAATTGGGAAGCCATTGGGTTGAAGGGTAACGACGGATTCCGCATGTATGTGAACAACGAATTGGTTATTGATCAGTGGGAAAAAGTTTCGTTTCATTCGGTTCTTCATTCGATGAAATTGGAAAAAGGAAAATCATACAATCTTCGCGTGGAATTTCGAGAGACCTTTGGAAACGCTCAATTGGCGTTGGTTGG
>JBJOON010000195.1:0-5173 GCA_046051235.1 Bacteroidota bacterium | reverse complement strand
CAATATTTATTCATCACTGAAAAGTCAGCCGAGCTTGAGAAAAATGCAACTGCTGCCGAAACAAAAGTGAAAAATGAAGCAGCTTTGCGTCAGAGAGAAGTAGATGAATTAATAGCATATGCGCAGAAAGGAAATCTTCCTGCAGACGAGCAAGCTACGGTTCAAAACAGATTGGGACAATTGCAAAATGAATTGGCTCAGATTCAACAAAGAGAAGAAGAGATGCTTATGCAAAGCGAAGCTGCCCTTCAAGAAGATTTGAGAAAAAAGTTGGAAGTGTATACCGCGAACTACGCAAAAGCAAACGGATGGGATTACATCTTCTCCTACCAAAGCACTGCACCGCTTATTTTATTCGCTAATCCAATTTATGACTTGACCAGTGAGATAGTGAAAGGACTGAACGCAGAATACGAATCTGAAAAGCAAGGAAAGTAATGACAATCGCTGAAAGGAAATACGCCGAGAACATAGCTGAATATGTTATCTACATGTGGCAGATGCAAGACCTGCTTCGTGCGGTGAACATGGATGTTGAATCGCTCGACGGATTCTTGAGATCGTTTCTTCCCACCGAAGAAAAAATTCAAGAAGAGAAAATGTGGTTCGCTGCATTGGCCAAGAGCATGAAGCGAAGTAGCGCAGAGGAAAAGGGAAATGTGGAAGAGGTGCAAGAAGTTATTTCCGAATTGAATTTGCTACACACGACTTTGAATACTCTTCTTCGCGACGAAGAATACATAGCTGCGAATGAACGCGCAAAAGAGAATTTGGATGCTTACCGCGAGCGAACAAATGGAAAGGCGTTGAGTGAAGTGGAAGCCTACTTAACCGCGCTATACGGACTTATGATGTTGCGTTTGCGGAAGCAAGAAATTTCTGAAGAAACGGTACAAGCCATGAAAACGTTTTCAGATGTGATGGCCTTGTTGGCGCTTCAGTACAACAAGATGAAGAAAGGCGAGTCTGTTCAGCATTTGAACTAGTCGAAGACAATCGTTACCGGTCCGTCGTTGACCAATTCAACTTTCATATCGGCACCAAAGATTCCCGTCTCAACTTTTGAGATTCTCTTTTTCATTTCAGCAATGAAAAATTCATAGAGTGGAATCGCTTGTTCTGGACGAGCGGCTTCAATGAAGCTGGGTCTGTTGCCTTTCTTGGTGTCGGCGTACAACGTAAACTGACTAATCATGAGCATGCTTCCTTCAACATCTAAAACGCTCTTATTCATCTTTCCTTCTTCGTCTGAAAAAATGCGAAGCTTCACAATTTTTTCTATCGTTGGAAGTATATTCTCTTCGGTGTCATTGGAAGAAAATCCAATAAGAAGCAAGAGCCCGTTTTCAATGCTTCCAACTATCTTGGAATCTACTTTTACGGATGCACTTGATACACGTTGAAGAACAATTTTCATGTTGAAGGTTATTCAGGTTTTACAATTCCGCTTTCAAAAAGAAACACGTCTGTTGTTTCAGAATTTCGAACCAACATCCAACCTTTTTCTTTGTTGAATTTCACAATGTCGAGATGTCCGAACTTACTTCTATCCCAACGCGTAGTATCTTTTCCATGAAGCAGAATGGTAGGAAAAACAGTTTTGTTGTATTCCGAAATGAGCCATCTTCTTCTTTCGTAATGCGGAATATAGGTGGAAGGGAAATCGGACTGAAGGCACTGACAACCATACGTGATCGGTTGTTCAGGCGTGTCTCCGGTTACCGCAACGAGCAAGTCGGGATGATTTCCGAATGCATTCATCTCGTGACATTGCTTTTTCAATTCGTCTATGCGTACCACATGCACATACCAGGCCTTCTCTTTGTCAATGGCGTTTTCGAGAAGTGGTGAAAAGAAAAGAACTTTTATTCCGAATGAAACAACAACAAGCAACAATGAAATGCGATTGAATTTCAATTTATTTTTTGTAGAAAGAAAGGCATAGAAGTAAAGTGAGAGGAAGATGAACACGAACGGAAGCGCGAGGAAAAATCTTCCACCTGAAAAGAAAAGTGAATAGCCGCTTTCCTTTGTTTTTTCCATGAAGAGTGATCCGAGAATGGCCAATAGAACGAAGGCAATTGTCCACGCTTCGAGGCGGTTGTTTTTCTTCCACAAAAAAATTATTGCGGCTGGAAGTAAGAGCACGCTAACAAATCCGAAGCGCCAGAATAACGGAGAAACTTGATCGAAGTAATTGTTGAATCGGCAAATGGTTTCAAGGAAACTGGCCCAACTGAGTTTCACGCTGGGTGCTACGTGAATGAGCAGTTCCGGATGGGCTTGATAATATTGAAAGTTGAAGTAGAAGGGAAGAAGTCCGAGTGCGAATCCAACACCGAAGAACAGCGCGGCACGTAAAATGAATTTCTTGTTCCAATGAATGCTTGGAATGATGAGCGGAAGAAGCAACGCGCTGTTCAAATTTCCATAGAGCCCTAATCCAATAAAAATTCCAGCGAACACCAACGAGAGGTTCGTTCGGAAATATTTCCAACAGAAAATTCCAAGACTCACGAAAAAGATTCCGCCAACGAATCCGCGGGGAATAGCTGTAAGCAAGCTGTATTCGAGTGGAAGCAATAGGCAAACGAGTAAAGGAATGAGTGCGGTTTGTGTGTTCGTTTTTCGTTTGAAGTAAATGGCTAAAAGAAAAAAAGGAGTGGTAGAAAGCAGAATGGTGACCAACGGAAGTGCCGCGTAAACGGGCATACCCAGTTTCATGAATGGCACGGCCAGCAAGGGCTCTATGTTGGGGCCGTAGCTTTGTCCGTAGAAGCAAGGTCCGTGAAAAACACCGTTCGAAAGGTCTGTAGCCACTTGCCAAAGAAGTGTTTGATCGCTGTCTGTGTATTGAATGGAAAAGAAGAAATACACCAGCAATTTTTCCAACAGCACCATTGCCGAAAGCACATAAAAGAGTCTGTTGAATTGCTGTTGATTCATGGTTAAATGTCCACAAAGGATGAATGCTTGCACAAGTTATTATATTTTCGTGAGGAATGTCGAAACTGGAAAATGATATTTCTTTTTTGAAGGGTGTTGGACCTGCGCGCGCCGACCTTTTTCGCATGGAATTGGGTATTCGCACGTGGGAAGATTTGCTTATGCATTATCCGTTTCGATACGTAGACAAGAGTCAGTTTCAGAAAGTTCGAGATGTGAAGTCAGATGCGGTAGCTGTGCAATTGCAGGGAACCATTGTTCGCTTGTCTGAATTAGGCGAAGGGCGGGCTAAGCGATTGGTCGGAATTTTTCAAGACGAGACAGGTACCATTGTTTGGTGTATGGAAAACCAACCGAGTTCAAAGGGAAATTCAACATTGCTCATCCGGAAGTGGAAGAGATGGAATCGTCGCGCATGGCCGCTGGTGTGGGATTGAAGCCTGTGTATAGCACCACAGAGAAGATGTCGAACAGAGGCTTGAACAGCAACGTCATTGGAAAATTAACGCTGCAGTTGTGCGAAGAAGTTCGTCATGAAATTCCGGAAGTACTGCCGCATGAGTTGATTCAACATTACAAATTAATTTCTCGCGCGGAAGCGTTGGTGCAATTGCATGCGCCTGCGAATGCAGAGAAGTTGGAGCAGGCGAGAAGAAGATTAAAGTTTGAAGAATTGTTTTTCCTTCAATTGCAATTGTTGCAAACGAAGTTGGCGGGTACGGTAGAGCAGAGGGGAGTGGTGTTCGAGAAGGTGGGAGAGCTCTTCAATTCGTTTTATAAAAAGCATTTGCCGTTCGAATTAACGGGAGCGCAGAAGCGTGTGGTGAAAGAGATTCGCACCGATGTCATGAAGGGCTTTCACATGAACCGATTGGTTCAGGGCGATGTTGGAAGTGGGAAAACTATTGTGGCGTTAATGGCTGTTTTGCTTGCCATAGACAATGGGTTTCAGGCTTGCTTGATGGCGCCAACAGAGATCTTAGCAAATCAGCATTTTGAAGGAATCTCGCAATTGCTCGAGCCATTGGGTGTTCGTGTTGAATTGCTCACCGGATCGGTAAAGAAAAAAAATCGTGTGCAGTTGTTGGAAGATTTGAAGAGTGGTGAATTGAAGTTCATCATAGGCACGCACGCGCTCATTGAACCTGTGGTTGAATTCGCGAATTTGGGATTGGTGGTCATAGATGAACAACATCGTTTCGGCGTTGCGCAACGCGCCGCCTTGTGGAAGAAAGCAGCTTTGCCTCCGCATATTTTGGTCATGACCGCAACGCCTATTCCGCGCACGTTGGCCATGACGGTTTATGGCGATTTAGATGTGAGTATTATTGATGAGCTTCCTCCGGGAAGAAAGCCGGTGAATACGCAGTGGCACACCGATGCTTATCGGTTAATGTTGTTTGAATTCATTCGTCAGGAAATAGCCTTGGGCCGTCAGGTCTATGTGGTTTATCCGATGATTGAAGAGAGCGAGAAGATGGATTACAAAGATTTGTTCGACGGATACGAAAGTATGTCGCGCGCCTTTCCATCTCCGAAGTATTTCATATCCATTGTTCACGGAAGAATGAAAGCTGAAGATCGCGATTTCGAGATGAAGCAATTTATTGAGAAGAAGACTCAGATTATGGTGGCTACTACGGTTATTGAAGTAGGAGTGAACGTCCCGAATGCGAGTGTTATGGTCATAGAGAGCGCCGAGCGTTTTGGCTTATCTCAGTTGCACCAGTTACGTGGAAGGGTAGGTCGTGGGGCTGATCAGAGTTATTGTGTTCTCATGACTGGACATAAGTTAAGCGACGATACGAAGTTGCGCATGGAGACGATGGTTCGCACAACCGACGGATTTGAAATCGCGGAAGTCGATTTACGTTTGCGCGGACCAGGTGATTTGGCGGGCACAGCGCAGAGCGGTGTGTTGCAGCTTCGCATCGCAGACATGGTGAAGGATCAGCAGATGATGGCGGCAGCGCGCAACATAGCGAACGAATGGCTTTCCGAAGATCCTCAGCTGACCAGTGATAAGAGCGCTCCTATTCGTGAGGAGTTGTGGCGGTTAAAGCGGAAGAAGAGTGATTGGAGTGGGATTTCTTGATCGCAGAGCGATCAATTACTTCGTGATCAATTTTTCGAATCAATCTTTCAGATCAATCACTTTGTGATCAATTCTTCGAATCAATCTTTCAGATCAATCACTTTGTGATCAATTCTTCGAATCAATCTTTCA
>JBJOON010000194.1:0-3443 GCA_046051235.1 Bacteroidota bacterium | reverse complement strand
TGTAATGGCATGAATGAAAACTTTCGAAAGTTCTTGCTCCTCGCAAATGTCAACGAGCGCCTTCAAATGACTTATGTGTGAATGCACGCCACCATCAGACACGAGTCCAATGAAATGAACATTCTTGTTTTCTTTTTTTGCATGTTGAAGGGCTGCAATAAGCACCGCGTTTTGGTGTAATTCGTTGTTGCGAATACTCAAGTGAATTTTCACCAAGTCTTGGTACACAACTCTGCCGGCGCCTATGTTCATGTGTCCAACCTCACTGTTTCCCATTTGTCCTTCTGGAAGTCCAACGAACTCTCCGTCGGTGCGAAGAGTTGCATGGGCCGCAGTGTTGTTCAGATGATGAGTAAACGGAGTTTGCGCGCTGAGAATAGCGTTGGAGCGATCGTTCTTACCAATTCCCCATCCGTCTAAAATAATAAGCCCTACTTTTTTTGTCATTTTGAAAAAGTTATTTGAAAGCGACTTCCACAGGGTGTGTTGTCGCTAATGTTAATCTCTGCACGATGCGCTTTGCAAATTTCTTTTACGATGTATAAACCAAGCCCGGTTCCTTTTTGGGAACGGGTTTGTTCGTTTCCAACGCGATGAAATTTTTCGAAAACCGATTTGCGTTCTTCTAGGGGTATTCCTACTCCAAGATCTGTAATTTCAAGAAGAACCAGATGCTCACTTCCTTTCAACGTAACCGAAATAGATTCCGAGATTGGGGAGTATTTATTCGCGTTTTCAAGCAGGTTGAAAAGCAAACTTACAATCATCGTTTCTTCTACTTCCAACTGAATGTTCGATTGAATGTTTGAATTCACATTTCGTTCAGGGAAGAGCTGTTGAAACCTTTTGATTTGTGCTTCAATGAGTACAGACAAATTAGTGGTTTGCCAATTTCCCAATGAAGTGTTTTGTTCGAATTGGGTTGCGAGCAAAATATTGTTCACGAGTGTTTCAAGTCGATTCGATTCGGTGATAATGTCTGCGCACAAATCCTGCGATTGTTCCTCTGTGAGTTTGCGGTTTTTGAGTGTTTGCGAATTCAGACGAATGGCAGCAATAGGTGTTTTCAGTTCGTGTGTTACGGCAAGTAGGAAGTTCTTTTCTTTCTGTGCACGCTTCAGATCTTGCCAAACATTTTTCTTGATCCACCAAATTCCTAAGAATAAGAGAATCAAGAAAACGCCACCCTCACCAATGATCATGAATATTTTATTTCGGAGTGCGTTTTCTGGTAGTGTGTTCCCTTCCGATTGAAGATGTTGCAGATATGCGCGTTGTAATCTATATAACTGCCAACCCCACCAGACCAATTGAAAGACGAGATAGGCTGCCAAAAGGTATAGAACCCCTAGTAATCTGCGCTTATTTCGAATGGATTTCATATTACAAAAGTAAGGCGCTATTGTGAAATCAATTGAGAAACAAATGATGTTTGAAATTTAAACTTTAAATGGTTGTTCATTGAAGAACTAAGTGCAATTTTGCACTATGAAGTTTTTACGACTCGGCTTGGTCTTTTTGGTTGTTTTTATGCAGATGCATAAGACAAGTGCCCAGCGCGTAGGAGTTGTGTTAAGTGGAGGTGGGGCAACTGCGATGGCACACATCGGGTTTTTAAAAGCCTTGGAAGAAAACAATGTTCCCATTGATTACATCTGCGGAACGAGTATGGGGGCAGTGATTGCTTCTTTTTATGCCGCTGGATATTCGACTCGTCAAATGGATTCTTTGTGTCGAACACCTGAATTCACGATGCTTTCTGAAGGTGCGGAGCTGCCTATTGATTTGCAGTTTTATTATTTGAAGTCAGAGCCCACTGCGTCTATGGTAAGTTTGAAGTATTCAGGCGGAGATAATATTTCGAATACGCTTCCAACGAATTTGATTAATCCGGCTTTGATGGATTGGGTGCATATGAAATTGTTAAGTGCAGCGAGTGAGGCTGCACGTCAGAATTTTGATAGTTTGTTTGTTCCCTTTCGATGTGTGGCCGCAGATGTTAAAGACAAACGTGAAGTAATTTTTAAGTCAGGCACTTTGAATGAAGCCATTCGAGCTTCGTGCACGTATCCGTTCTACATTCCACCAAGAAGAGTAGATGGAAAGCTATTATATGATGGAGGCATTTATAATAATTTCCCTATTGACGTTATGTACCGTGATTTCCATCCGGATGTAATCCTTGGTTGTAATGTTTCAAGCATACCTGCTGATCCGAAGGAGAATAATATCATGTCGCAATTAGAGGCCATGATTGTTTCGCAAAAGGAAGCGTTTATTCCATGCGAAGAAGTGTTTATCGTTCATCCGAACAGCAGCAATACGACAACCTTTGAATTTGCGAATTCAATGGCGGCAATAGATTCTGGCTATGTTTCAACGCTGCGTTCACTTCCAGAAATAAAAAGAATAGTTGAACGTGAAGTTTCGGCGGAAGATTTAAAGAACAAAAGAAATCAATTTCGCTCGAAGTGTTTCCCTATTGTAGTCGATGAGGTTCGACTTGAAGGATTGCCAAAAGGTCAAACGCAATACGTTCGCGAGTTGTTGGGTAGAAAGGAAAGTGCACTTCCGTTGAATGAATTGCAACGCACGTACTTCAGGGTCTTAGCAGATGGAAGTATAAAATCGATGTATCCGAAGATGTACTACAAGCCATCGGTAGGCAAGTATGTTTTGGATCTGCACGTTCAGCGAGAAAAGGATTTGATTGTGTCGTTCGGAGGTAACTTCAGTTCCCGTTCGATTAACACAGGCTTCGTAGGATTGCGCTATAATTTATTTGGGCGCGTAAACACGGTGCTCGAGGCCAATAGTTATTTCGGACGTTATTATGGTTCGGTTCAAGCGAAAGCTCGATCTAAAATAATGCTGTTTAATCTTCCTATTGCCTTCGAAGTTTCTTTCACGCAGAACAGATGGGATTATTATAAAAGTTTGACAACGTTTTTCGAAGATGTGAAGCCGTCGTATGTCTTGTTGAATGAACGTTTTGGAGAGGCTTCGTGGATTCTTCCAGCAGGAAGAAAAGCGAAGTTTAAAATCGATGCAATCTATACGCATCAATACGATAACTATTATCAGACGAAGAATTTTTTGAGCATCGATACAGCGGATTTAACCGAATTCAATGCAAAGATGGTTCGCTTCAATTATGTACGAAGTACGTTGAATCGAATGCAATACGCGTCATCAGGTTCACAGGTAAAAGTAGTGGCGAAAGGAGTGAGCGGCACAGAATATACCATACCAGGCAGCACGAGCAGCAATCGAGATACGCTCTCCAACAGCCACGCGTGGCTGCAGATGCGGGTGTATTATGAAAATTACGTCATTAATCAGCCTCGCTTTTCTTTCGGTGTAAAGGCAGAGGTGTTATGGTCTGGACAAAAAGATTTTCAGAATGCCACGGCTACTTCAATCATGAGTCCAACGCCAAGTTT
>JBJOON010000193.1:0-3456 GCA_046051235.1 Bacteroidota bacterium | reverse complement strand
CTTTTCCTTCGAAACGCTTTTTATGAATGAGCTCAAGGGCATTGGTAGTTTTGCCCATGGCCGAAACAATTACAATCTTATTTTCTTGAAATCGATTCAAGATGGAACATACATTTCTCACTGCTTCCGCATTGCGCACAGAAGCTCCTCCGAATTTGTGCACTGTTAGTTGTGCCATGACGCCGCTTTAATTTGTTCTGAAAATAAATATCCATTTAACCACTCGCTGGAAAACGTTGCGTTGTATTTCCGGTAGAAATTCAAAGCGGGTTCGTTCCAATCGAGCACTTGCCAAGTCATTCCGTGAAAATTTCTTTTCGCGCATTCATTTGCTACTTGTTCAAACAGTCGCGCGCCAATTCCATTTCCACGTAATTCTTCCTTCACCACAATGTCTTCCAGATAAATCATTGGACCTTTCCAAGTGCTGTATCGAATGTAATAAAACGCAATTCCAACAATTTGTTCATTGCGTTCAGCAACGAAAAATTCGAAATAGGGGTTGTCTTGAAATCCCCACGCCTCCATTTGCTCAACAGAGACAACAACAGCATCGGGTTCTTTTTCGTAGGTCGCCAATTCTTGAATAAGCGCAAGGGCTTCACCTAAATCGGCTTTCGTTCCTTTTCGAACCTGCATTGTTTCCATGCGGCAAAGTAAAAGCAAAAAACAATCAAATACATCCTGTTGTACCTTTGCACCATGGCAGGAGTACGTTTAGAAAAATTTGGATCCTTAATTAAGCGCGAGTTATCGGTGTTGTTTCAACAGAATTCTCGTGAGTGGTTGGGGGGAACCATGGTAACCATCACGCAAACACGTGTGGCGCCAGATTTAAGTTTAGCACGCATTTACATCAGTGTTTTTCCTTCAGACAAGAAAGAAGAGACTTTGAAATTGTTGAAGCAAAATCACTCTTCGGTGAAGAGAGAATTGGGGTTGAAAGTGGGAAAGCAAATGCGAAAGGTTCCGGAGTTACAGTATTACATAGACGACTCGTTAGATTACTACGAGACAATCGATAATTTATTGAAGAAGTAAGATGCATTACGATCCCATTAAACGCAGTCTTGGCGGTGTATTCAACCGCACACCCTTCTTGCGAAAGTTGTTTTATTTTTTGTTAGACGTCTTGCTTCTTCGTTCATGGCACATACGCAGTGAGCTCAGAAAACTCAATGGCAGTGGTGTGAAGAACATCTTGGATGCTGGATCTGGATTTGGACAGTATTCCTTTTGGATGACAAAGAAGTTTGAGCAAGCCGAAATTTTAGCGGTTGATGTGAAGGAAGAGCAGGTTGCCGATTGTAACAATTTTTTCAATCAAATTGGAAAGTCTCACGTGAAGTTTGAAGTGGGCGATTTGGTGACGTTTGTTCAGCCCGAAAAATTCGATTTGGTGCTGTGCGTAGATGTTATGGAGCACATAGAGGAAGACGTTCAAGTGTTGACGAATTATTGCAACAGTTTGAAAACGGGTGGTATGCTTTTGATTAGCACCCCAAGTAATATGGGTGGAAGTGATGTCCACGACGACGGAGAGACTTCGTTCATTGAAGAGCACGTGCGCGATGGTTATGGCATTGATGAGATTGAAGAGAAGTGTAAGCGCGCGGGATTTTCGAAAGTTGAAGCGCGATACAGTTACGGTGCACCGGGCAAGATTTCTTGGAAATTGTCTATGAAGTATCCGATGCTTATGTTGAATAAATCGAAGGCGTTTTTCATTGTCTTGCCGATTTATTATTTGGTAACTATGCCGTTTTCGTTGGTGTTGAATGTGTTCGATGTGAATGGAACACACAGCACGGGCACTGGACTAATTGTTAAAGCTTGGAAGTAAGATGAAGTTCTTAATTGTTGGATTGGGAAACATAGGCGCAGAATATGCGAATACCCGTCATAACATTGGGTTCTTGGTTGCCGACGAGTTAGCTGCGAAACACAACGCTACATTTTCTACAGAGCGTTACGCCGATAAAACAGAATTTCGTTCGAAGGGAAAGACATTCATTGTCATTAAGCCATCCACCTACATGAATCTATCTGGAAACGCCTTGCGCTATTGGATGCAGCAAGAGAAGGTTGCTTTGGAGCATGTGATGGTGGTGACCGATGATTTGGCTTTGCCTTTTGGAAAAGTGCGTATGCGCGGAAAGGGCAGCGACGGTGGGCACAACGGCTTGAAACATATTCAGCAGATTTTGAACACAGGAGATTACGCGCGCATTCGTGTGGGTGTGGGGAAGGAGTTCGCTAAAGGGCAGCAAGTGGACTATGTCTTGGGCGAATGGACTGGCGAAGAGAAGGAAGGCCTAGAAGCGGTGGTTCAGAAATCGGCTCAAGGATGTTTGTCGTTCGCGTTCATTGGATTAGGTCTTACCATGAATACGTTTAATTCGAAGTAGAAGCTCTTCTCCTTGTCATTCTCAATAAATTAACTATCTTTGCACTCCTTTTTAGGGTACGGTTATGAACGACATGGTTAAAATTCTTTCTGGTTCGGCGTCTAAATACTTAGGCGAAGGCATTGCACATTCTTTTGGAACTGAGCTCGGAAACGTTTTGTTTCAGCGCTTCAGCGACGGTGAGTTTGCTCCGTCAATCGAAGAAACCGTGCGCGGAAAAGATGTCATTATCGTTCAGTCTACCTTCCCACCCCAAGATAACTTAATGGAACTTTTACTCTTGATAGATGCCGCGAAGCGCGCGTCTGCTAAGCGTATTGTTGCTGTTATGCCTTACTTCGGATTGGCTAGACAAGACAGAAAAGATAAACCACGTGTTCCAATAGGGGCGAAGCTTGTTGCTAACTTACTTACTGCTGCTGGTGTTGACCGTGTAATTACCATGGATCTTCACGCAGAGCAAATTCAAGGATTCTTTGAAGTGCCAGTGGATCATTTGTACGCGAGCACAATCATGATTCCTTTCCTTCAGGCAAAGAACATGACCAACTTGGTTATTGCTGCGCCTGATACCGGAGGAACAAAACGGGCAAGTGCCTACGCGAAAATATTGGGTTGTGATCTTGCTATTTGCTACAAACAACGCAAGGCTGCTAACCAAATTGAAAGCATGACCGTTATTGGTGATGTGAAAGGAAAGGATGTCATTATTGTAGATGACATGGTAGATACAGCAGGTACCTTGTGCAAGGCAGCAGAAATGATGATGGAGCACGGAGCATTAAGCGTTCGCGCTATGTGCACACACGCAATCATGAGCGGTCCTGCCTATGAGCGTATTCAAGATTCTGTGTTGAAGGAATTAATTGTGACCAATAGCGTTCCGTTGAAGGATGGAAAGCCAAAAGATAAAATCACGGTGTTAGACATTTCCGAATTATTCGCAAGTGTTCTTCAAAACCTGATTGAAAACAAAAGTATCAGTTCGAAATTTATTATCTCTTAAAATCAAATAACATGAAGCAATTTTCATTGAGCGGCTCTCTCC
>JBJOON010000192.1:0-3487 GCA_046051235.1 Bacteroidota bacterium | reverse complement strand
TGAAATTTTGCAAATTGCAGAGCAGAAATTAGCATACGCATCCAAGGCCATTACGCCGTTGAGTAAAATTATTCGCGAACTCAAGGCTGTCTTTAAAAAATTTCCTCAAATTCAACAAGCATGGGTCTTTGGATCTTACGCCAGAGGCGAGATGACTTCAAAAAGTGATGTAGACGTTGTGATTACCGTCGGAAAAGGATTTACGTATTTCCAGTTGGCAGACGTTCAATACCAAGCAGAAAATAAACTTGGGATAAAAGTCGATATTGGGTTTAAAAAATCCCTCGATAAAACAGTTAGTAAGAACGCAGAAAAAGATATGAGACTGATTTATGAAAGAAGTGAATAGAAATCTATACCGCATTGGTCATATTTCAGAAGCAATCCTTCAAATCGAAAAATTCACCCTGAATTTCACCGAGAGTAAATTCTGCAAAGACATACTCGTGCAAAGTGGAGTGCTCTATCAGTTTTCAATTATCGGAGAAGCCATTCAGCACATTGATAGAGATCGGCTAGAAATGGTTGAGTACACTTGGCACCTGGTACGAGGATTTCGAAATTTCATAGCACATGAATATCATAAGTTAGAAATGGAAGCTGTTTGGGGTATTATTACAACTGACCTACCCATTTTAAAATTAAAAATTGAAGAGCTCAAAAAACATTGTTAATGCATCCTAGAAATCAACATAACGACAAATACAACTTCCCTGAACTGATTCAAGCATTGCCTGAATTAGCGCCGTTTGTGAAGACAAACGCATACGGAAATGAAAGTATAGATTTCTTCAATGCCGAAGCGGTTAAGCTGCTGAACAAGGCATTGCTGAAGAAACATTACGGTGTGGCGAATTGGGATATACCTGAAAATTATTTGTGCCCTCCTATTCCGGGAAGAGCAGAGTATCTGCATCAAATAGCCGATCTGCTCTACAAGAACAATCCAAATTTCCTTCAAGATAAAAAATTAGGAAATAACATTCGCGTGTTAGATGTAGGCGTTGGAGCGAATTGCATTTATCCCATCATTGGTGTTCATGAGTACAACTGGAATTTCGTGGGTTCAGACATCGATGAAAAGGCCATTGCCGCTTCACAAAAGATTGTCGACGCGAACGATTCCCTTCAACATAAAATAACATTGCGCCATCAAAAAAATGCGCACGACATCTTTCACGGAATTATACTTCCCGAAGAAAAATTCAATCTCACAGTTTGCAATCCACCTTTTCACGCATCGCTGAAAGACGCGCAGCAAGGCAATCTACGTAAAAACCGTAACCTGAAAAATTCACGAAACGCGAAAGTGCAATTGAACTTCGGTGGACAGGGAACCGAGCTCTGGTGCGAAGGCGGAGAAGAAACGTTCATTGAAAAAATGATTCTTCAAAGCGCGGCGTATGCAAATCAAGTCGAGTGGTTCAGCACACTCGTTTCGAAAGAAAGTACACTTAAAAAAATTCAACTCAAACTCGAATACGTCGACGCCCGCGATATGCGCATTCTTCCGATGCAATTGGGAAATAAAGTGAGTCGGATTGTGGCGTGGAAGTTTTGAACTGCGTTGTTGGAACTGCGTTGTGAGAACTGTGTTGTTGAATGACGATCGAAGACATTCGTTCAGAGAACATTCGTCGAAGGCATTCTAACTCTTCTGCTCAAGCTTTTGCTTCTCATTAAAAGTCTTAAGTTTAGCCAGTGTTTCAGGCAATCTTTTTTTCGCCTCAAGTAATTTTTCTGAAGTGGGAATAGGCGTTGAAATAACCTCTGTAGGGATTGGAATGCTATTTTGTAACGACGTTTTTTCCATGAGTCTAATTTATTGATTTATTTCCTCAGAATGAATATTGTTAAATACTTTTTATTGGCTTGAAACCTTTCAATTTCATTCTCGGTTTCACCAAGCACTTGAAACTTACCAGCAATGACATCTAAGTGATGAGAAATGAAAATGCTATAAAGTCTTGATTTACTCTGAGTATTACCTTGAAATGAAACTATAGCTTCGGGATGATTATTCAAAAAATCTAAAACTATTTCACTTATAGTAAAAAACAGCATTGAAAGTTTTTTCGGTTGACTTCTATTGCTGTCGGACCACTTTTTTTCATCGGGTAAATAATCGAAAAGAGCTAAATTGTACAAATCTTCTTCTTCAAGCTTATTGAATAAAATACTTTTAATTATCCAACCCGATTGAGTTGGGCAATTGACAAAGTACCTATCATCAAAATACCAAAAATGGTAAATTTCTTTTCCTTCCATCCAACAAAAAGAAGAATAAGTCTTGAAGAAGTCAAGAAACGCTTATGCGTTGAATTTTCTGTAATGCCAGTTATTGTTGAGATTATTGCGCATAACATAGGAACTACGTTATTGAAAATCCTTCGGATTTATTGGAAAACCTCTGGCTTTATTCCTACGATGAAATTCCTACTTCGTATCCCGATAGCTATCGGGAGGAACTGACGTTGTTAAACCCTCGTCTAAAAGACCCTCGCGAAGCAATTCGCCTTCGTGAAATAAAGCTGCACTCGAGGGTGTGTACACCTTCAGTATATACTATCTTTGTCTTATGAAAAATCTTTCACTGAAACTCGATGATGACATTTTTTTGGAAACAGAAAAGGTTGTTGAGAAGTTGGGCACCACTCGGAATCGCTACATTAATGAGGCGTTGGAGATATACAACAGATATTACAACCGAAAATTTTTGCGTGACCAATTGGTGAAAGAATCGCGTGCGGCTTACGGCTCGAGCAGAGATATTATAGATGAATACGAAAGACTCCTCGATGAAGATTAGTCAATACGAAATCTGGTTAGCGAATCTAAACCCTTCGAAAGGCACCGAACCCGGTAAGGTTCGTCCTGTCGTTGTGGTGCAGACAAACTTGCTGAACGATATTCATCTTTCTACTTTAATCTGCCCCATTACAACCAACGTTCTTCCAGATGTAAAAATTCTTCGTGTTGCTTTAACCAAAAAACAACTCGATGAGAAGAGCGATATTCTCGTCGATCAACTTCGTGCAATAGACAATAAGCGTTTCATTAAAAAACTCGGAAAACTCACAAAGGAGCAGGTTATACAGTTGAAGGAGAATTTGAGAATCGTGTTAGAACTTTGAACTGGGTTGTTAGAACTGCGTTGTGGGAACTACGTTGTTAGAACTGCGTTGTTTGAACTGACGTTGTTGAATGACAGTCGAAGACATTCGCCCGAAGGGCATTCGTTCAGAGAACATTCGCCGCAGGCATTCTAACTCTTCTTCCCGCGCTGCGCCTCTCTCCCTTCCTTCCGCTCCAACCCTTGAAAGAAGTTCCGAATAACCTGATTGTTACATTCGACATACTGGCGTTGGGATGGATTGCGGAAGAAGGCGCTGAGTTCGTGCTTGCTCATTTTCATGTCGGCAAGCGCTAAGATTTGAATAATGTCTTCGTCAATTAAATTCAACGCTATGCGCATCTTTCGGAAGAT
>JBJOON010000191.1:0-4995 GCA_046051235.1 Bacteroidota bacterium | reverse complement strand
AATTTTCCGAACGAACAACGGACCCAAAGGTTTGCTTTCAATTTGCTTGCTCACGTGTTCGTGTGAATCGAAAATTACTTTCTTTCCGAACAGCCAAAACAGCGGTGCAAAGCGAATAAGTTCAGGATCGTGAATGTGAACAATCTTCACATTTAATTTCATTATAGTGAAAAATCCTTGCCACGCCGTGATGAACAATTTTTTAAGTCTACTCGTTGTTGTCGGAAGAGCAACAACCTGAACCCCCTCGCGTACAAGCGATTCCGAGTGAGGAACAACAAGTGAAACATCGTAACCTGCTTTCGCAAGACTGACACATTCTTTCATGAAAATGCGGCTGTCGAAAGGCGGATGCAAGGTGGTGAAGTGAGCGACTCTTATTTTCATTTCGACAAAAGTTTTTCGTAAAGTGAAATGAATTTCTTGCGATTCGCTTCTTTGGTTCCGTCGCGCTCTATGCGTTGCTTATTCAATTCAGAAGCACTTGATAAATTCATTTCGAAAGCTTGCGAAATAAAATCGCTCTGAACGTCTTCAACAATAAATCCTGTGGTGCCATGCGAAACCCATTCCACGCTTGAAGGTAAGTTCGAGAGTATGGGAATACATCCGCTTGCCATGGCTTCCAATACGCTTATAGATGTTGCGTCGCTTTCGGGGATGGAAATGTAGTAAGTGGCTTTAGCGTAGTTGCGCGCGTTGTCTTCTTGCTGCAACCATCCCGCGAATTCAGTGCTCGAAAGAATGTTCAACTCTGCAGCTAGGGCTTTCAATTGATCAGTTTCTTCACCAACTGCTCCGACGATTAATTTCCATTCTTCACGATTCGGTTTACTTTTGAATTTCGCAAACGCGCGCAAGATGAGGTCTACACGATATAATTTTTTATGAAGTCGATTCGAGTAAAAGACTTTTTCTTTTTCAGCTTGAATAGGCTGAAGGTTAATTCCAAAATTCGCAACAAGAATATCGATTTTCTTTTCCGGAATAATCGCTTGCATGGCTTTCGCCAGATCATTCGAATCGGCGGTAAAAGAGTTTGCGTGTTTCAGATTCCAACGCACTAAATACTTCAATAAGAAATTCCGATGCGGAGTTAAATAGATGTCGCTGCCCCAAGCTGTGAGGACAGTTGGAATTCGCAAGGGCAAAATCGCTTTCAGAGCATAGTAAGCAACACTGTTGACTTGATGAATGTGAACAATATCTGGATTGAAGTTGCGAGCAATCTTTCGAATTTTTTTTGCTGTGTTCAATTGCGCTGAAAGACTCCACAAACTGAAATTCACATCTGAAATTAATTTGATTTCAGCGAATTCTTCTTTCATCAACTGAAAAAAGTTTTCAGTGTGAATGGAAGCACTACCAATGATGAGCAATTTCTTATTCTTCATCTTACCCTTCGTTCCAAGATTGGTAATTGGCATTAAGGTCTGCGTGGTCTGTTAACCATTTGCTGTCGCGGTCGCGTGTGTCGCCTCCTTTTCCAAGTGTAGTTCCAGGCATAATAACCGCGTGCGGTCCAATGAAGGAATACTTTCCAATTTTTACTTGCCCTTCGTTGTAGGCCAATTTCTTCGGAGTAGATGCGTATTTCTTTCCGTATAAACGAATGGCGTCATGACTAGAATGCGTAATAATACTCACGAAGTTCGTGACTTGACAACCTTCTTCAATCGTTAATCCGTTTGAAGCATCAATGAAATTCGCATGGCCAATGTACACGTTGTCTTCCACATGAAAATTCTTTTCACCTTGTAAAAAAGTAGAACTGCAAATGCGTGTAAGCGGAAGAATCGTTCCGTCGGAACGCTTGTAACGTCCAATCATGACGGGCTTAATCCACTTCGATAAGAAAAAAAGAATTCTGCGTTTGAGCATGTTCAAATTTAGCCCAAATGCTCCAAAGTTTCGCGTTCTTTTGCGATGTACCAATACCAGAACATTCCGCTAAGCATTATGCCCACGCCAGATAAACTGAAAAGGGTAAATCCGAGAATCGGATCGTGTATGATTCCTCCCACAACAATGCTTATTATTTTAAGTGAGAGTCCAACCAGCGAGAACGCAAAAGACTGGTGTTGCTTGTGTACCACCGCTGTTACTGCGCTTACTGGAGAGATAAGGAAATTCGCGAAGATGAAAGGAATGAGTATGTGCGCATACACTGCTGTCATGCGCCAGGTCTCGCCCAAAAGGAAAACGAAAATTTCTTCTGTGAAAAAGAAAAGTATTGCGAAGATTGGAAATCCGATAGCGAAGAGAACCGAATAGATCTTCAAGACATAGCCGCGAATGTTTTTGGTGTCGTGAAATGCTTGCGCTGCTTTCGGATAAAACACTTGATAAATGCTTGCGCCAATAAGAGCCAATGGTGCTGCTAGAATGCGAAGCGATTGAAAGTAGTAAGAACTTATTTCACTCGCGAAAAATGTTCCCAATAAAAACACAATGCCATATTGTTGAAGGTTATCTACTAAGGCGTTCGGCGCATTGTATGTTGGAAATTTGCTGTAGGATTTCCAAAGCATTTTTGCTTCGTGATTCGTTAAATTCTTCCATGCTTGAATAGCCAGTTTCGAATAGTTAGAACCAATAATGATCCAGCCGATGATTTGTCCAAGTATGGCTCCGTAAATCAAACCAATAGGATCTTCAATAAGCATTCCCCACAGCAGGCTTGTCCCAACTGTTACAGCAGCAACACTGATTTTCGAAAAG
This sequence comes from Bacteroidota bacterium, assembly GCA_046051235.1. Lineage (GTDB taxonomy): Bacteria > Bacteroidota > Bacteroidia > Flavobacteriales_D > Sanyastnellaceae > CAIZGX01. The sequence continues at coordinate 2,274 of JBJOON010000191.1, read as the reverse complement.
GCATTGCGAAGAAATGTTCCGTTACGCGTTGACCAGTAATTTAAAATTTGCGTGAATCCTGCGAAGAAGGTAAACACAGGAACCAATAGAATTGCGCTCGGTACCGTGTAATTGAAAATTCCTTGTCCGGAAAAAATGAGCACAATGCCCAAAACAACCAATCCTAAAACACGCAACAAGGTGCGTAATGAAAGTGCTACCAATTGTTCAGCTTCTTCAGAGGATTTCGGAAGTGCAATGGCCAGTTCAAATCGCAACGAAGAAAAGGAAAGTATAATGGAAGTGCAAGCGGTGAAAAAAGAGAACACCGCGAATTCAGTGGGGTCATAAATGCGTGCCAATGCGAAGGCGCCAAGAATTTGAATGGCCTGTGCCGAAGCTGTGCCAATCAATAAGATTGCTGTATTTCGAACGAACGAAGATTGAAACAACTTCTTCATTTGTTTCCGTTTTTAGCCAAACGCAAATACCAAAAGATAGTGATCAAATACATGAGACTGCTCACCAATGAATACAACCCTATGGCCCACATGACGCTGTTCATGAGGAATCCGACGTAAAGGGCACCGATTTTTAGTATAACGTCAATGATGTTTAATCCAAGGGCTTTGTTCTGTGCCTTTTCTAAAATAGCTGTGAACGAAAACGGAGAAACCGAGAAATTCAAAACGAAGAACGGAGCTAACCAACGCGCCATTTCTCCAGAAGCTCTCCACTCTTCTCCGAATACAAAAGCGAAAAGAGTAGGGGCAAGCGCAACAATTAATACTGCACCAATTCCGCTGAATAGCATGAGCGCCTTTGCGGTGCTCAGAATAAGCGGACGATAAGACTCGCCGTTGTTCTTCAGTTCAGACGCTTTGTTATAATGCGTAAGAAAGACTGTGTTGCTTATGAGGTTTACTGGTGCTTGAATAATTTTCCAACACATGAAATACAGACCCGTTGCTGAATCGCCGAAACAGACATTCAACATCCATACAGTTCCGCTCAACTGCAGGGTTTCAATAATGCCTTGAGGCGTGTTGAAGAAAATGTACTGCTTGAAATTCTTGAGTGAAATGTCTTTCACAGGTTCTTCAGAAAGCTCATCCTGACGCGTTCCTTGGAAGAGCACCCACAAGGAAATCACTTGTCCTACAATGAATCCAATGACAAGACCTAGGTAGTCGAAAAGGAAATAGCCAAGTGCAATGGAAATACCATTGATGAATAAACTATTCACCACGCGATAGAGCGCATTGGTGCGATAGCGATTCAATCGGGTGGAAAGAAAACTGTACGTTTGAATGGCAGCAATGGTAAATATTCCAATGGGAAGGAATGCTTCGAACGCAGAGATGTGCATGCCGAAGAAATACAAAACACTAAACAGAATTGCAATTCCTGAAGCCAATCTCCAAGCATTGTTTATAGCCAACTTCGCGCGTTCGCGCGCCATCATTTCCGTTTCAGCGTTTGGAATGCTGTACTCAACACGAAGTGTTGCAAGAACAGCGAAAGGAATTATCCAAGCGTAGAACAAAGCAAACCAAGCGAAGTCTTCGGTGTTGTAAACGCGTGAAAGAATTGGAGCACTTCCGTAGGTTAAGAGTTGACCTATTCCAGTAGCTGCCGAAAGTCTCAGCACATTTTTCAAGTGTAGCTTTTCAATCAGCTCTTTCATGCATCCATCGTTGGCATGGGCATCCAATGCGATACCGATTGAAAAAACTGATTTGAATTTCCTTCTCCTTTCCAAAAGTGAACGCCATGTTTTTCAGACTTCTCTTTATCGTGTAGGTAAAAATCTTTTTGGAAATGAAGAACAATAACCTCGCGCATTTCGGTCTCACCTGTTTTTCCTGGAAGGAAAACAGTGTTATTCGGAACAAACGCCAAAACGCGCTGTCCGTCTTCCGGCAGTTGATCAGTTGTTGAAATCCATTGACTCATGCGCTGAATTATTTTCCTGTAAATGTAGGCATGCGTTTTTCTAAAAATGCGGCAACGCCTTCGTGATGATCAGCGGTTTGTCCTGCTTTTTTCTGAAGGTCAAGTTCAAGCTCTAATTGTTGCTCGAGGGTGTTGTTCCAAGCGGCATAGATTGCCTGCTTGGTGAAAGCCAATGCCTTGGTAGGCATTGCAGCCAAGCGGTTTGCAAGTTCGGTAACTTTCGTTTGGAATTCTTCGGTGGAATAAACGTCGTAAATCAACCCCATACTTTTCGCCTCAGCAGCAGTAACCTTATCGGCCAAAAGCATTTGAGCCATTGCACGTTGTGTTCCAATAATG
>JBJOON010000190.1:0-3516 GCA_046051235.1 Bacteroidota bacterium | reverse complement strand
ATAATAATCTTCATACCAATACTCAACATTCGAATTAATAAGATTGGTAACTCGCTCAGACTCTTTTAAGTCTTTTTCTTTATCAACAATATCAATTAACGGAGATTCCTCAATCCCTCCATTTTCAAGTGACACATGTCCAAAATTAAAGTTGTCCGCATAGTAGAAATTCAACTTCGATCCAACCAGCGCTGTACGAATGAACTCTTTCACATAGAACGGCTTATCCCAAATCGACAAGCTAAACGTGTAGTCTTTTATCTTTTCCAACTCTTGATTTACTTGCAAGACAACAGCATGGGTATATTGAAAACCGTCGAAGACATTAACTGTTTGCGTCACCGCTCTTCCGTTTACATAGGTGGTTCTGAATTCCTGTCTGTATGTTGGATAGAAGACTTCACCAACAATAGTCCATGCGTTTTCATTGAAAACAACAGGATGTGTAACCATATAACACTTCGACTCAAAATTCTTCTTCCGACTCTTTTTCCTTTCTACTCTTTTCTGAATTTTAGCATTGAACTGAGCATAAAAATCTTTAAAGTCATTGAAGTGAAAATCGCTTCGTTGAACGACTGCTCCATCTTTCAATTCCAAAACATACATACCTCTTGCAATGGTCGAGTTTTCTCCTGTTGCTCCGCAAATAAGCGAAGTATGCTCATCTAACCAAGTTACATTCCCATCGATGAGTAATTTTTCTTTCTGAGCAACAATGGCTACGGGAGCACCTTGCACCTCGCCGAATTCGTTTATTGAAGCTATGTATTGGGATTCTATCTTTTTGGGCTTGTAATTAAAAAACATCACTTGCAAGGAAGGAGCAGCTTCATCTGAACTCAAAAAAGAAAAGCGGTTCTCCTTCCCCATTCCGGGAATGAAGGTGACGTGTTGAGTTCCTGTGAGCATGTTATAAACGAGTATGCAAGGAACATTCTTGACCGTACCCAATATGAAAAATTTATTCTTAAAACAAGCCGAAGATACTCCGCCTAAAAAATCTACATTTCCATAGGGCTCGAACTTATTTTCTAACTCAACCTGATGTTCTGTTCCTTCGAAAGTGTTCGTATTGAAGACAACTGAATGAATCTCTCTATCCTTAGAGATCATCATAGAGAAATAATATTCTCCCGAGCCAGAAAGCGCATGTGTTCGAAAAATATTCTTCTCCGCACATTTTGTCTTAAATCTACCTTCTTCCTCGAGCCGCTCGCTATAGGCTACAAGTTCTAATTGATCGTCTTTTCCTTTTTCCGTAAGAATGGAATAGGTAATTAACTTATTGTTTGGGGTTACACTTGTTGACACAACTCCGTTGTGTTCGAATCTTTTTTGTTCAACGATCATTACCTGAGCGTTAACAGTGAAACTGGCGGTTAACCAGAGAAAAACCAGTACTATTCTCATTTTAGCCATTGTTGCTTTTCAGAGACACTTCAAGTTCCAAATAGAAATCAGGCAGCATCTTTGAATTCTCATCGTTCATAATCGCAAGCATTCGCTCTGCGCTTTTCTGGCCGAGTAGAAACCCATCGTGATGAAAGAAATCGACCTTAAAATCGAAGAGATACGGTAGAAAGCCATCGCTAATTGCGACTACATTCAGTTCTACGCCATTCTTCATTTCCGAATATACAAACTTCGAGCTCGCTGCCAAAAGCTCGTCGCTCATTACAAACAAGCCATCGAATTTTTTCTTTTTAAATTCCTCTTCTACCATCAACTTGCCGTGTTCAAAATCTTTTACGAAGCACATTTCAAAGTTTGAAAAACCAGCCTTCTTCATTTCCTCTGAAAAACCTTTTGCACGCTTTCTCGAAATAGACATTTCAGAATTTCCTAAGAGAGCCAATATTCGTTTACAGCCTTTTTGAACCAAATGATTCGCCGCCATTTTCGAGACATTGTAGTCATTTATCATTACTTCAAAGAACCCCTCTCGTTCAACACCCTTATCGAAAAGAATAAAAGGAATATCGCTTTCCACAAGCATTTCGAGATGAGGGATTGAATTTTCAGGATGCGTGATTGACAGTAACACTCCGTCTACATTTTGCTGAATGCATATTTCAATATTGCGCAATTCCTCTGAAAGATCGTTCTTACTTTGAAACACCATGAGTCGATAACCAAATTGCTTTATGTGGTCTTCAATTCCCTTAATCACCGATGGAAAAAAGTACATGGTAATTTCCGGAATGATTAACGCAATCAGTTTGGATTTCTTGTTTCGTAAACCAGAAGCGATATGATTGGGGCGATAGTTCAATTCTTCTGCTTTCTCTCGAATTTGTTTCGCCAATGACGGACTGATATCGGACTTATCGTTCAATGCTTTCGAGACAGTGCTCACTGACACACCAAGCATTTTAGCGAGATCTCGGATATTAATTCTGTTCGACATGGTTTGGTGAATTAACGAAAAAATAAAAGATGAAACAAGTTATCAACCGAAAACGTTTTCGAAAACGTTTTCGTTCCACTCACCCGCTAAAGCTGTGTTAAGGGAATGAGATTTCGTCTTAAGATTGCCGAAAGGCTTAAACCAAAACCTATGAAAAAAAGACTACTAAAAGGAATACTGACCGCATGCGGTGCACTATTCATCCCTTCTCTGTTAATGGCACAGGGAATTTTAGAGGGAACAATCAAAAACAAATCAGGCGAGACGCTAGGCTTTAGTGTTGTTCGTGTTAAGAGTGTGGGCAAAGGTGCTGCAGCTGATGAGGCTGGACACTACCGCATTGAGAAATTGGATGCGGGAACGTATCAAGTTGTTTATTCTTTCGTTGGATACGAAGAGCAAACGCAAAACGTAGTTATTAATAACGGATCTACCACCACAGTAGATGTTGTTATGTCTTCTAGCAACTCGTTCGACGAAGTTGTTATCACTGGATTGATGAATCCAAAATCAGCGTTGGAATCTAGTATTTCAATTAGTACAATTACGCAGAAGCAAATCGATGAGATTTCTGCGCGTTCAACGGCGGAAATTTTCCGTTCTATTCCTGGTATTCGTTCTGAAGCGTCTGCCGGAGAGGGTAACACGAACATCACCGTTCGCGGTGTTCCAATTGCAACAGGAGGATCGAAGTACCTTCAATTGCAAGAAGACGGATTACCTGTTCTTCAATTTGGTGACATCGCTTTCGGAACTGCCGATCAGTTCACCAAGTTCGATTACAACATTGGACGTATTGAAGCGGTTCGTGGTGGATCTGCGAGCACAGCGTCTTCTAACTCTCCAGCGGGTGTAATTAACTTAATCAGTAAGACTGGTGATAAGCAAGGGGGAAGTGTTGGTTCTACGTTCGGTATCGATTACAGAACACACCGCACCGACTTCGAATACGGCGCGCCTATTGCTAAAAACATGACATTCCATGTTGGTGGATATTACAAGCAAGGCGATAGCCCTCGCGAAACAGGATTCACTTCAAACTATGGTGGACAAATCAAGGCAAACTTAACCCGCTACTTCGAAAAGGGGTATGCTCGTTTGTTCTT
>JBJOON010000189.1:0-5164 GCA_046051235.1 Bacteroidota bacterium | reverse complement strand
CTTCCCTTCCCAAACATCAACACTGTACCAACTTCCTGTCATACATAGACCTGTATAATCGCGCAGCAGCACCGCTCCTATCCACGCAACAATGAGTGCGACAAAGAAGGAGGGTCCCGCCATTCCAATGGCTGAAACGAACAAAACCGTCTTGTCTATCCACGAGTCTTTCTTCTGAAAAGCCCATATTCCAAGTGGAATTCCTATGATTAGACTTAACAGTATACTTCCTAAAGCAAGGACGAATGTTCCAGGAAAGGACTCTGCGAAAATGGACGAAACTGATTTTTCGGAAATGAAAGACTTACCCAAACTCGGAAATTTAATCCACACCGTTCGCTTATCCGACAAGGGAAACGACCAACCTTGATAGATCTCCTCATTCGCATAAAAAGCCTCTGTGAAACTATCCGATCTATTGATACTAATGGGCGAAAGGTTGTTCAAGTATTCCAAATATCGAATACCTAGAGAATGATTTAAGCGCAACTTGTTCCGCATGTTCGTCACAACCTCTTGATTGGCATTTTCGCCGACAAGTGTCTGCACAGGATCGGAACCTGTTAAATTGAAAAGGAAAAACACCACGGTTACAACGCCCCAGAGAACGAGCAATTGATAGCCTATTTTCTTTGCAATCTTCACCAAACGAAAATAGCCGTTTTGATTCTTGAACATTGTCTGACAATCAAATGTTATTCACGGCACACTTATTGAAAAGTCGGGCGCAGTATTTTTTCAATAACCTTCTTACTTTTGAATCATGGAAAAACGAAATCTTTACATTTCTTGGACATTGCGTGTTTTGCTTTGCGGGCTCTTTGTGTTTTCAGCAATTACGAAAATGCTTCCATTGACTCCCTTCGAAAAACAATTAGTTGATTTAGGTTTTGCCGATTGGCATACAGCTCCTTATTTCGCTCGATTAATTATCGGGGTTGAATTAGGTCTGGGAATAGCCCTGATTCAAAATCATTATTTCAAACGTATCGTTATTCCCGCAACTGCTTTATTGCTTATTGCTTTCTGTATTCACCTTTCTTACCAAATAGCTATTGGACAAGGCGGAAATTGTGGATGTTTCGGACAATTCATTGAAATGACTCCGACAGAAGCACTCATTAAAAACATCGTAACTCTTGGTTTATTGGGATGGTTATTCTTCATTACCAAAGAGAAAAAAAGTGCGAATCGTTTTTCTTTCCTTTTATTAATCTGGTCATTCTCTACCCTCTTCATGTTCATGGCTTTTCCTTTTGCTCCGTTCAAGGAAATGTCGAACATTGTTGTTGACACAGAAAACATCCCGTGGGAAACTGAAACTACTACCACAACAACAGGAGTAATAGATACAGCACAATCAACTTCGGTTGCTACACCTACTCAAGTAGTAAATCCTGGGCCCTCTCCAATAGTTTCTAAATTTTCTAAGTTGAATGTTTTTAGTGGAATGAAGGTGAAAATTGACGAAGGAAAGCGTATCGTTTGTTTCTTCATACCAGGTTGCGACCATTGTCGTGAAGCTGCAAAGGCCATTACAGAATTATCGAAAGATCCTAACTTCCCTAAAGTTTATATTTATTTCGGAGACGAAGAAGTTGAGAAAATAGACGAGTTCTTCCAAGTTGCTGGAACACGCTTATGGGACCGAAAGGTGAAACTCCTGGAGTACTTTATTTGTGGAATGGTAATATTCAAAAAGAATATTTCGGAGAGCAATTCAACAAAGAAGACTTGAAAAACACGTGTAACCAATAGACGATTCGTTCGTCACAGAACCGTGAATAGTTCAATTCTAAAAAGCATTTCAAAGACAGCACTTCTTGGTGTTGTCTTTTTGTTTTGTTGGAATTTGAGTTTTGCCACAACCATTAGGGGTGTTGTTAAAGATGAACAAGGCCTCGCCCTTTTTCATGTCGCGGTATTTATTCCTGGTACAAATTTGGGGACTCATACCAATGAAAATGGAGAGTTTCAGTTAAATCTTAAACCGGGTAAGTATGATTTGAATTTCAATTTTATTGGATATGAGACGGTTATTAAGCCGCTTCAAATCGGACAAGAAAAAGTGCTTTTGTTGGATGTTGTTTTAAAAGTAAACACCAATGAAATGCCTATGCTCGTTGTGAATGCTGATCGACGAGATTTTGTAAAGCGCTTGATACGCGGAGCTTCTGACCAACGCGATTATTACACGAAACAACTGGAAAACTATTCTGTCGGATTTTATGGAAGAACATCCATGGAGAAGATAGATTTCAAGCGTGACTCGGCCTACAAACTTATTCAGCCTCCCGTAATTGAAAATGAAATTTATCACGTTACAGAAGGTGCTGGAACGCTTTACTCTAAAGAAAATCAAATCAAATTAAAGGTCGATGCCTTTCGCGATTTCACTCCAAAGCGGAATGAAAACTACATGTCGGCCACTGTAAACTTCGAGTATGGTGAAGAGACAATCGTGAACGATAGAGATCGTTATGAAGATCCTTATGAACTTACGAGTCAGTCGTGTTATTCGGAATTCAACCTTCGAGAAAATTCACTTACCCTTCCGCAATTATCTGATAAGAAAATAATTTCTCCTATCGCTTCTACTGCCCTTCTCTCTTACACCTTTGATTTGGTAGGAATAGATACATTGAACGGAGAGAAGTTCTTTAAGCTTTCAGTTATGCCTATTTTCAAGCAGGAAGCTCTTTTCAATGGATATATCTGGATTCAAGACACAACATTTGTAGTTGGAAAGTTGGAATTGAATTTAGCCGATGAAGTCATGCCTTTTTTCTCAGATTTTTCATGGAAAGAAGAATTTGTAGAAATTGAAAAAGACAAGTGGTTAAGCTTTGGAAAGTCTATTCAAGCAAAAGTTAAAGAAGGAAAAACACAACGCATTTGTCATGTAGAATACAAATTCAAAGAATATGAATTCAATATTTCAACTCCTTTAAATTTACAGTCGAGCGAGGTGTTGAAATATGACGATTACGCCTTCGACAGAGACAGTGCTTATTGGGAAAGAAAACAATTGATACCCCTTTCGAATCTTGAAATTTCCTATAAACACGAATGTGATAGTCTTCAAAAGATATACGATGACCCAAAGATTCAGGCAAAGAATGATTCAACATACAATAAGATAACTTTTTGGGATGTAACCCTTTCGGGTGTGGCTTGGAGGAACAGAGCTAAAGGAACTTCTTATTACATCAATCCACTCATTGCCCAAGCCAACATCTTTGGAATTGGGGGGTACCGACATAAATTCGGAGGCAATTTTAGTCAGTACATCAAGAAGAATGATTTTCTTTTAGAAACTGACGGATACATAGACTATGGCTTCGCAAACAAAGATGTAAGAGGAAAAGCTGGAATTGGCTTAACCTATAATCCGAAGAAATTCGTTCGGACATACATTCGATTCGGAGACTATTACGATATGATTAACACGTTTTCTTCGTTTAGTTCCGTGTTCAGTCGAAGCAATTATGTTCGAGCAAAAATGTATAGCATTGAGCAACGAATGGAAGTTGTGAATGGCCTTTATGCTTCTCTTACCTATGAATTTTGTGATCAGATACCCATCAACAACCTGGTACAAGACGGTTGGTCTGATCAACTCTTTGGTGACTTAAACAAGCCTATTGAGTTTCAACGCTACACCAAGTCAGAATTCAATTTGAATCTTCAGTGGAGACCGGGGCAGACCTATTATTTCAAAAAGAATAGAAAAGTTGTAACTGGTTTCAAATACCCCGAGGTTCGATTTAATTACCGCAAAGGCGTTCCAAAAATGTTCGGCAGCGAAGTGAATTTCGATTATGTTGAATTGAAAATTCACGACGATTATCAGCTTCCGAGATTGGGAACTGGCTCTTGGACTGTTCAAGGTGGAGCATTCGTTAATAAAACCAATTTGCGTTTATTGGAATACAAATACTTCAGAGGATCTGACTTCTTTTTCTTTTCAGACCCCAACGCCACTTTCCAATTACTTGATCGCGTATTCCTTACGCCGAATGCATATTACAGAGGGAATTACGTTCATAGTTTCAACGGTATGTTCTTCAATAAAATTCCTTTATTAAATAGATTGAAATTAAACGAGCTTGCCGGTAGTGCATTCATTGCTATTCCAAGTGAGAATTTCATTCATCAGGAAATATTCGTTGGAATTCAAAAACAGATTCGAATCAAAGAGCAATTGTTCCGATTGGGCGTTTTCGCTGTGACCTCTGATAGCAATATCGATAAGGCGAATTACACGCTGAAATTTGGAATTAGTTTTTGGAATACCTACACAAAAAAATGGAGTTTTTAATTGCCGACAGAATTGTGGCATTATCTTTATAAACGAAACAAAAACAATTGTCATGAAAAAGCTATCACTCTTTTTAGGATTCGCGCTATTACTTTTAGCTGGATGTAAAACCAATGCGAACCTTGGTGAAAAAGTTAATGAACCATTCACTGGAAATAAATATGAATCGAACGATCGTTATTTCAGAGGAACTGGAAAAGGTCAATCGATGGATGAAAATATCTCTCGCAACAAGGCAGACCTTCAAGCGAAAAAAGTTCTTGCTCAACAAGTTGAAACCAATGTTAAGGTTGTCACCGACCAATATTTGGGTGAAACCGAATTGAACAACCGTTCTGAGATCACAGATAAATTTCAGTCGTTAGCGCGCGAAGCAACGAACACGCAAATTGCCGATCTTAGAAAAATTGGTGAAGAGAAATACAAAATGCCTGATGGTACTTTCACAACATATATCGCTTATGAAATTCACAAGCGTGACATGTATCGCTTCATGAAAAAGCAAATCAAGTTGAATTCTAAACTGAATGAAGCAGAGCGTAAGACCATTGAAGACATGATTGATCAAGAGTTAAAAAAGGCTGAGGCTTTGGGAGACTAATTTCAAATTGACTGAATAAAAAAAAGGTGCTTATGCACCTTTTTTATTTTCTCCACCTCTGTTTTTGGAATGATACTTCGGTTTGAAATTCCGCTTCCCTCCTCCTCCATTATTACTGCCATGTCTGGGTTTGCCACTGCTCTTTCCTTTCATTACTGGATTGTATTCAGGAACTGCGCCGTAATTTTCAGCAACAGCTAACTTCTGTACGTCTTGTTGAATAAGCATTTCAATCTTTTTGA
>JBJOON010000188.1:0-3532 GCA_046051235.1 Bacteroidota bacterium | reverse complement strand
TATTGACTGGCTTATTAGGCAACGCCCTCTTCTTTGCCATTGAATATAAATTTGATTCAATGTTACTGCCTTTTGCTTTAACTTGAGTGTTGTAGCCTAGTTTTCTCATCCAGGCCAACAGACGGCCGTTTTCTTCTGGCATTCCAGTGTATTTCTTCCAAATCTGAACTTTAGTGTCGTCAGAGTTTAGAAATTCCTGAATGATTTTGTGTCGTTCTTCTGTAGTAAAATGCTTAGTTGTCTTTTGAATGATTTTCTTGTTCATGTTTTACACTTTTCAGTGTAAACCTATTTTAGGACAAGTCAACATTCTTGCGCTCCGTCCAATACTTCTGCAACTCCCGCTTCACCTCATCTTTCAACACCCACAACCCAATGAGGTTCGGGAAGGCCATGCCTAAGATCATCATGTCGGAAAAGTCTACGACTGCACCGAAGCTGCTTACAGTTCCGAGAACGGTGCAGAATAAAAAGAGGAGATTGAACGATTGCTTAATCCACCACTTTTCGCCGAACAAATAGGCCCAACTTTTCATTCCGTAATACGACCAAGAGATCATGGTGGCATAGGCGAAGAGTACAATGCAAATCAAAAGAATCCAATCGGTCCAAGGAAAGACGGAGCGGAAGGCTGCTGCTGTTAATGCGCTTCCGTTTAGACCATGAGCATCTGTTGCATATCCTGTGAATACAAGAACGAGTGCGGTCATGGTGCAGACAACAACGGTGTCAATAAAGGGCTCTAACAACGAAACCATTCCTTCGGTGACAGGCTTGTTTGTTTTAGAAGTGGAGTGTGCAATACTTGCAGAACCAATTCCAGCTTCATTGCTGAATGCCGCTCTGCGGAAGCCCATCATCATAACTCCTAGAAATCCTCCTTTCATTCCATCGGGAGAAAATGCGCCATTGAAGATTAATGAAGCAGCTTCGCCGATGTGAGAAATATTCATTCCAATAATCGTCAATGCAAATCCGCAATAAACCACTACTAAGGCTGGAATCATCTTGTCCGTTACACGCGCAATGCTTTTAATTCCACCTACAATAACGAATCCAACAGCAATCGCAAACGCAACACCAATCCACAAGGCATATTGTTCCGATCCCGGAATCGTCGTCTTCACCATGTCGAATGCCTGATTCGCTTGCACCATGTTGCCGCCACCCAACGTTCCGCCAACGCACATGATAGCGAAGATGACAGCCAATATTTTTCCGCTTCGCTGCCATCCTTTTTTCGCGAGCCCTGCGCTCAGGTAGTACATAGGTCCTCCGCTAACTTCACCGGAGGCAGAAATTTTACGGTACTTCACACCCAAGGTGCATTCCACGAATTTGGTGGTCATGCCGAACAGCCCAGCCACAATTATCCAAAACGTTGCACCCGGACCTCCAACCGCAATGGCCACTGCTACGAGCGAGATGTTTCCTAATCCCAACGTTCCGCTTAGCGCAGCAGACAAGGCTTGGAAGGGAGTGACTTCCCCTTCATCTGTTTTCTTGGTGAATTGTCCAAAAGTGATTTTCCACGCATGACCAAAGGCGCGAACATTAATGAACCTGAAATAAAATGTGAAGAAAATCGCGCTTCCAATCAAGAGAACGACCACCAACCAGATTTCAGTTTTTACGGGGTCTCCATTCGGATGCTTGATTTGATTTCCATTGCTATCATATAAATGCTGATCATAAAGATGGAGCGCCGCAAACGGATCGTAGAATAACACAACTCCAAAAGCGTCTACAATAGGAACGAAGAGTGAATTCATTTTTTCTTCGCTCGAAATGGCGGGAATGACAAACGTTTGTTCTTGCACATTTCCGTTCTTGAATTTTACGGAAACGGTATAGTTAATCCCCTCCTTCAATCCGTTTGCAGAAATTGAATCAACACTCTGAAGGTTCGACCAATGGGCCGTTTTAACGCTGTCGGAACTGACAACAGTCGCGGACCCGTCTCCAATGTTGTGTGAATTGGCATTCAGTTGCAGTTGGAAATTTTGTGCGCTTGAGTTTCCAACAGAAAAAATGAAAGCTAAAAAATAAAACGATTTTAGGAAAGGTTGAATCAATCTCATGGGCTAAAAATAGGCTATTTCAGCAAGTTAGTTCAACATGTGAATAGGTTGTGAATATCTGATTTCGATGAACCAAGATTTTTTATTCATCTTTGTAGAGTTATGGCAGAAAATTTCATCGTTTCAGCAAGGAAGTATCGCCCAGACAACTGGGATTCAGTGGTTGGACAAAAGTCTATCACCACCACTTTGCGCAATGCCATAGAAACCAATCAGATTGCTCAGGCTTATTTGTTCACGGGTTCGCGTGGAGTTGGAAAAACTTCTTGCGCGCGGATTTTCGCGAAGGCCATCAACAATATGCTTGATGCTACGCCAGAAGAATTGGCGTTCACCATTTTTGAATTAGATGCTGCCTCGAATAACGGGGTAGACGACATACGTGCAATTGTAGACACTGTGCGCATTCCACCGCAAGTGGGAAAGTACAAGGTGTATGTGATAGATGAGGTTCATATGCTATCACCGGCTGCATTCAACGCGTTTTTGAAAACGTTGGAAGAGCCACCTGCACATGCTGTTTTCATTTTAGCAACAACAGAGAAGCACAAGATTATTCCAACCATCTTAAGTCGCTGTCAAATCTTTGATTTCAATAGAATCAAGGTGAAAGATATGACCGAGCATTTGCAACACATTTGCAAACAAGAAGGCATTGAAGCCGACGAAGATGCGCTACACGTGATTGCAACGAAAGCAGACGGCGCCATGCGCGATGCCTTGTCGATCTTCGATCAGGTGGTTGCTTTTTGCGGAAGGAAACTCACTTACGATTTAGTTATTCAGAACTTGAACGTACTCGATTACGAATACTACTTCAAGCTAACTGATTTGTTCTTTAAAGAAGATATTCCAAACGCCTTGTTGGTGTTGAATGAAGTGGTTGAAAAGGGATTCGATGTTCACCACTTCGTTACTGGTTTAGGTGCACACTTCAGAAATTTATTGGTTTGTCGCGATGCTCAAACGCTTTCATTGATGGAAGTGACAGAAGGTGTTGCAGCGAAATACAAAGACCAAGCAGCAGCAAGCGATTTGCGTTTCCTCATTCAAGGAATTGATTTAGTGAACGACGCTGACTACCACTACAAGTCGTCTCGTCACCCACGTTTGTTGGTTGAACTTCTGCTCATGAAATTGTGTAGCGTTCCGCAGAATTTGCGTGAGGGTGAAAAAAAAAAGTGAAAATCCTAGCGTTTCGCGGAGCTGAAAAGTTCATCGGAGCGCCACAAGCAAGATCAACTTCTCCAGCAACTTCAACTCCAACCCCAAGTGCATCGAATGAACTTGTTGTTGAGAAAACCGAATCAGTTGCAATAGAATTCAACAACGAGAAACAACTACCAAATAAAACGGTACTCGATCCTGAAAAAAGGAAACTTGCCGGATTGTCTCCCGATAATATTTCCATTCGGTACAATCCGCAAATTCAAATTGAAACCGCTGCAGAC
>JBJOON010000187.1:0-6008 GCA_046051235.1 Bacteroidota bacterium | reverse complement strand
GATTGGTTCTACCGCAGTATGCGATTCTCAGATTTAATTGTTGTTGGAATAGATCAGAAATACGGGTGCTTCGATAAGAAAGGAAAAAAAGTCCTTCCCCTGGAGTACGGTAGCATTGGAAACTATTCAAGCGGATTAGCCACCATTTACAAAGACGGAAAAATGGGATGCATCAACAAAGAAGGAAAGATTGTCATTCCTATCATCTACGAAAGAATAAACGACTTCGGAATTGAAACTACTACCGTTCAAAAAGATGGCAAATGGGGCATCATTAACAAAGCCGGAGAAGTCGTTCTTCCTATTATATACGAAGCTGAAATTCGTTTCAGTGGCGAATTAGCCATTACGAAACTCAATGGGAAATTCGGTGCTATAACCAAAACAGGGACCGTCCTCATCCCCTTTCAGTTCGAAAGCCTCGCCTACTTCCGTGAAGGATTGGCGCATGCTATTCTGAATGGCAAACATGGATTCATCAATGAAAAAGGAGAAACCGTTATCCCCTTCGAATACGACTGGGCGGGAAACTTCAATCAAGGTTTTGTCAATGTAAAAAAAGACAACCTCTGGGGACATTTAAATTTGGAAGGAAAAATTACCACTCCGTTGGAATACGAGCAAACCGGCGACTTCAATCGCGGTGTGGCCAACGTGAAGAAAAACGGAAAGTCTGGAAGAGTGAACACTGAAGGGAAAATTGTTTTGCCTTGCAAATACGACGGCATTAACGGTTCCTTCTCCGACGGAAGAATGATCGTAAGCATCAACTTCCCCGAAGGAAGAAAAAAAGGATTCGTAGATGAAACCGGCAACGAAGTCATCCCTTGCATCTATTACGATGTGAAACCTTTTTCAGGTGGAAAGGCCAACGTGCAGAAGGAGGCCAATGAAAAGTGGATTTTCATTGATGTGAATGGAAAGGAAGTGAATCCATAAATTCGCGAGAAACATTCATTCAGCCACAATGAATCAAACCATATATTCGGACGACAACCAAAATGAAATTCGGGTTTCTGAAATAACGAAGCTCGAAACTGAAATTGCATTCAAAGGTTTGGGAATAAAATATGTGGCGTCGGGTGAAGAGACTTATTACGCGAATGGAAAAAAGTTCATGGTGCGTGAAGGAGAATACATCATTGGCAACGACTTCACCAAGTCCATCGTTCAAATAAATCAGGAAAAAGCTGTAGAGGGATTGTGTATAGACATCTCCACTCAAATTGTTTCCGATGTTGCTGAGTATTACGACCTGCAGGCCTCTAACCTGAAAGAGTTTCTGCTCTCCGATCAATTCTTTGTAAACAGATACAACGTCAAGAACACAAGCATCGGATATTCACTTTCAGAAATCAACAAGAAAATAAAAAACGGAAGTTTCGCAAATAGCCTTCAGGAACAAGAACTCTTCTACAGCTTAGCGGAATCGATCATTACCGATCAACGATTCATTTTCGATCATCTGAACAATCTCGACTTCAAGAAGAACATTACTAACGAAGAAGTATTCAGATCAATTCTTCAAGCGAAAAATTTCATAGACGAACACATTTCCGAGAATCTCTCTCTTGATGATATTTCATTAAAAATTGGAATTTCGAAATACCATTTCATTCGCGTATTCAAGCAAGCGTTCGGCGTCTCGCCTTACCAATACCAAAAAAGAATCAGACTCGAACGCGCCAAACTTGATATTACGAAAGGAATGAGCATTCTGGAAACAGCTCTAAAATATGGCTTTTCAGACGTTCCAACATTTTCTAAAGCGTTTAAACAGCAATTCAACCTAACCCCAGGCGCTATTCGAATTAGCAATTTTTGACAACTCCGTTTTTTAATTAAAACTTTTCTTTGTCGAAAAATAACTTATGCCTCGTTTCATTCTGTTTTTGCTTTTTGGAATTTCATTGTTCCAAACTTCAGCGCAGCTTACTCGCAAACCATTGTTTGGCGCGCGCATTGAATACGTCAATGAGAACGCAACCTCAGGTTGTAAGGTGGTGCAGGTCGTTAGAGGCACCAGCGTTGAATTGAAGCTTCAAGAAAACGACATCATATTTAAAATCGGAGACAACGATTTCAAGTCATCGGAAGAATTCACGAAGCTGTTTCTCAACTACACACTCGGACAAGAAGTTCAACTTTCTGTTCTGCGCGGAAAAAAGAAAATCACGCTGAAAGCAAAAGCTGTTGCGCGTCCATTCGAGACCGACGACAATGCGGAAGTGATTTACGACGAAGCCAATTTCAGAGGTGGACAGTTGCGTGTGATCATTAACAAGCCCTTCAAAGAAAACAAAATGCCCGCCATGCTTTTCGTTCCGGGATATACGTGCAGCACTATTGACGAACTAACGAACGACCATCCGTATAAACGAATTATAGATGCTTACGTTGATGCTGGTTATACGACCATGCGTATTGAAAAAAGCGGTTTGGGCGACAGTAAAAACACGCCGCCTTGCGAGTGGATGAGATTGAAAATTTCGAAGTCGGATTGAAAAAATTGAAATCACTTTCGTATGTCGACACCAATCAAATCATTATTGTTGGTCATTCCATGGGAGGCATAATCGTTCCCGCCATTAGCGCAAAAAACAACGTTGCCGGAGTAGTCGTTTATGGCACCACTGCCAAGTCTTGGTTTGAATATCAATTAGAAATGTATCGCGTTCAAAACGCTTTAGCGGGAATGAATCCAATTGAGGTGGAGCAATCTGTTATCGAGCAGTACGATTTGAATTACAGGTATTTCGTTTTGAAGGAAAGCCTTGAAGAAATGGCCAAAGATGCAAAAGCAGACTCGGTATTAAGAAGCGTTTGGGGGTACGATGGAAAAGGAAAAATCTATGATCGCAACGCTGAATACTGGAGACAGATTCAAGATTATCCGCATTTGGAAAATTGGAAGAACACAACAGCGAAAGTTTTGGTTCAATTCGGAGAGTCGGATTTTCAGGCCTTTTCGAAAGCCGACCACCAGCAAATCGTGAACACCGTAAACCACTTCCACCCCGGAAATGCAACACTCATCTCCTACCCTTCTACAGACCACTACTTCGCGAAATCGGGCACCATGCAAGAAGCGTATGACAAATTCGCAAATGGAAAAATTCAGCAGTTGTTCGATGAATACAATCAAGAAGTTGGACTTTCTGCTGTGAAGTGGAGCAATGAAATTCTCCAACTAATCTCATTAAACAAATAAATCTATCAAATGAAAAGTAATCAAAAAATCATGCAATTCCTCTACGCAGGATTCACAGCACTAGGAATTTTCCAAGCAATACGCGGCGAATTCAATCAAGCTGCAATTCACTTGGGTATTGCTCTTGCCTTCGACCCTTTCAACCCAAATCAAACATGGAAGGAACGTCCACTCTGGCAAAAGGCAGCACTTATAATTCACCTAGGGTTATGCGCAGCTTTTTTTGGTTTCGAGATTGGTCATTTTTCAAAGTAATTTTCCACAATTAACACTTCAAATAAACCAATACTTAGCATCATTTCAAGAATGAAATTTAAATTTTTCCTCTTTTTATTAGCCTGCTACTTTTCAAGCAGTTCAATGGCGCAATTTATTCTGCCAACAGACGATATTAAGCATATTGCGAATATCAACGTCGGTTATGATTACAATCTCATCTCTCTTGATGCAGGCTATGCTTACTATTATTCGAAATATAAAACCGCCGTCTTTGCAAACCTCACGCAAGGAACTGCACTTCTTGGAACAGGTAACTATAGAACCCAAATCGGTTTGCAAACTTGGCAAGGCAGTCAAAAAAAATTAAATCTAAAAACATCTCTTGCGTTAGTTCATACAAGAAGTATAAACAAAGCTGGCAATTATAACGGAATCGGTTTTAGTCTTCAAATACAACCCGGATTAAATTACAAGCATATTGGTTTTGGTGCAGACTTTCAATGCAATCCTTTTTTTAGTACACACATCAAGCATTCCGACTTTTGGAGGCAGTATTATTACAGCGATGCAAAAGATGGTTGGTATAAACTTACCACCACCAATTGGCGTTTTGGGGCATATATTTCCTTATTAATGGGAAATGAAAATTCATTCGAACTGAATTTCAGGGGTGGATATCAAACAAGTGGTCAGTATGATAGACTAATTCCTGGATTTTATTCAATAATCGGGTTCAACAAAAAAATTTAAAAAAATGAAAGCATTTTCTTTATTCATTATTTTATTATTTACGCTGAATAGTTGTACTAAACTTGATCCTAATCAAGAAGGAAATTTGGTTGAAAAAACGGTAACAGAGGATTTTTCTTTGCCAAGTGTTCAGCTTTCTTCCACCAAACTTCATGTACAAACCTATGGTAGTGCCGACAGCACGAAAGTTTTTGTTCTTGAAGGCGGAACCGGTGAAGATTTTCGCTATTTATTATCATTAAATTCAGTTGTAAACAATTGGAGTTTGTCCCAACACTATCAAGTAATTTATCACGATTACAGAGGCTGTGGTTTATCGCAAAGGCATCCGATGAACGAACTTACAATAGCTCTTTCGTTACAAGACTTAGAAGAGTTGGTAGATAGATTGGCTCCAAACGAAAAAATTATCTTGATTGGACACTCTCACGGCGGATTTGTTCTTGCACAATACCTCAACTCGCACCCCGACAGAGTAAAAGGGGCTGTATTTATTGAAGGTGGTGCTTTTTCTTCTGAAATAAACAAAAAACTTCCTGCAGTTAATTCGGTGAATTATTTTGGCACAGACATCAATCAAATTTTATGGATCAAACAACTTATCGGAATGGATAATCACGCTAAAGCAGATTATTTGTATGATGTTGGAAGAGCTAATCGAGATAATAAAGATAGAGGACAGAATTGTCCATCACAAAATTATCGTGCGGGAGCAGCCTCTGCCATTGCAATTGCCATTGGAGAGGTAAATGACGGGACTTATGACTACACTACTAATTTGGCGAATTTTCAAACTAAAGTTTTGTTCATTAGTAGCGATCAAAGTAAAGATTTAGGTTATGATTTTCAAGAAAAATATCAAGCTTCTTTGTTCCCAAACTACACGCACATTAAGGAAATCGGAACAGGTCACTCGGGGATTATTAATTGCAGAACCTCAGAAACTTTAGGATATATCAGGGAATATTTAGAAAGCCTATAACCCCAACTTTCATACATGAATCTTTATTAACAAGAACCTTTCGCTTCGCGAATCTTTGCTTCGCAACCTAAGCTCTGCTTTAGTACCTTAGCTAGTGGCATTATAAATCATATTTTAACAGATGAAAACAAACCTATCCCTGCTTATTCTTCTATTTCTTCTATCAATTAACTGTCAAGCTCAGTTACTTTATAAAATCGAAGGCAATGACCTTAAAAAACCTAGTTATATCTATGGCACAATTCACATCATGCCGAAAAAGCAATTTGCAATTTCTGAAGCTATAACAACCGCTTTAAAAGAATGCGAATCTCTCGTTATGGAAGTGGATATAAACATGGATCTAAAAACAAAATTAGATGCAGCACAGCGCTCCATGTTGCCTAACGGAAAGACAATTGCGGACATTACCTCTGCTGAAAACGCTCAGAAAATAAGACAATTCTGTGTGGACAGTCTGCATTGGAAAGAGTCAAAATATGTTCGAATGAGCAGACTTACACCGTTTTTTTTATCGTCCATTATTCTTCAAGATTTAATAGGCAAATCAAAAAGCTTTGAGGTAGAGCTGAACAAACTTGCCGAAAAGAATAAGATGACAACACTCGGTTTAGAAACTATTCAAATGCAAATGGATCTTGTTAATGACGTTCCTTATGAAGAGCAAATAAAATTGCTTTTAGAAGGACTCACCACAAACAACAGTGAATACAACACAATGCTAAATTGCTATTTAAAACAGGACTTAAATAAATTAGGAGAGTTAATGAATGACGCTGAACTCTCTCCAGAATTCAACGCTAATTTTCTAGTAAAACGCAATCAAAATTGGATACCCCAAATTTC
>JBJOON010000186.1:0-3755 GCA_046051235.1 Bacteroidota bacterium | reverse complement strand
ATTCGCTCTTCCCGGAAGGAATGGAATGCAGTTGACCGGATTGACATAAAGCATTTGGCTGTTCACGTATGTGCTTCCAGCGTTGAGCTCTGCTGCGCAATAAAAATATTCGAATGTAATTTGCTCATCGGCATTGCAGGCTATGCACCATTTGTCTTTCTCCGTTTTTCTTACTCCAAGAGGGGTGTTCGATGAATCGAATGCCCTCACGTGCGAAATTGAACGATTTGATTTTCTTCTGAGTGGCTGAATGACACTCGCACCTTCATCATTTTTCTGTGAATGTGCGGCGTGCTTAATGAAACATGAATCATTTTTTAATAGGTCTGAGGAAGCTAATGATTGGGTTGCCAATACAAGCGTTAGGGTTTCCAATTCGCAAATAGCTGCAAATGGTTGGTGCAATATCGGTAATGCTGTGTGCTGCAAAGTTTGTACTTGCAGGAACATTTTTTCCATACATCAAGAAGGGCACCTGCGAGTCGTATGCATACGGAGAACCGTGCGTGGTGCCTTGTCTAGAGTATTCCATGAATCCAGGTTCAAGCACATAGATCACATCTCCAGACAGTGCTGGAAGAAATCCGAGTTGAACTTTCTTGCCAAGACCGTCGTTGTAGTTTTCTTCGGTAAGATCACAACTTGCGAAAGCTTTGGTGACATAATCTTGTTCTTCAGCCCACTTAGCGAGTGTGCGTTGCATGTCTTCCAACTTCATGTTCTTTTCCCGAACGAGCGTTCGGTTGATGAATAAGTTCAAGTTGCTTTCGTTGAGAATCCAGTTGCCTTGTCCGTATTTCGAATTCATAAAAAGTTCTGCTTTGTCTTCGAAAGCATCAGAGGACCAATATCCCGCGTATGCATTCGATTTCTGAATAAGGCTTGGCGTTGGAGCACCACCGTGGTCGGCGCTTAAGAACAATAGGTAGTTGTCTTTTCCAAAGCGCTTGTCGAGTTCCAACAATAATTTTTCGAGTTCGCGATCGAGACGAATGTAGGTGTCTTGTAATTCTTTGGAATGAATTCCGAATTGATGTCCAACATAGTCCGTAGCAGAGAAGCTCAAGCACAACATATCTATGGTGTTATTTTTTCCCAATTGCTCTCCGTCTATAGCGGCCAAAGCGAAATCGAGTGTAAGTGAGTTTCCCATGGGCACACCTTTGAGGATTTCGTATCCACCGTTGTGTTTCTTTAGGGTGTCTATGTTGTATGGAAAGACAGGACGAAGTAGCGGTTTGAAAGGCATTTCGTAGGCGTTGTTGTCTTCGATGCTTTCGGTGTAATTTTCTTCAGGAAGGAGAAGATTCCACGTTGAAGCGGCGTAGGCTTTTGCTTTCCCGTTGGTGTTGAAGTCTTGCACCCATTTTGGAAGTTCGCGCATATACCAGCTGCTTGAAGCCCACACGCCCTCTTCTCCACCTACAAACCAGTAGGCTGCGTTGGCAGTTCTTCCAGCGGGAAGAATAGCGCCTCGGTCTTTTAGTGAGATGCCAATGACTTTCGATTTTCCTGCGGTGAAGAGTTTGAGTTCATCGCCAATGGTGCTCGACTTGAGGTAATGCGGTGACATTTTTCCGGCTGCTGCTGAGGTACCCACTCCGGTAACCGTGGAGTCGCTAGAGCAGTAGGTCATGCGATTGTATTTACGTTCGAACCAGTCGTTCGCAACAATACCGTTGTGTGCGGGTGAAGTGCCTGTGAATATTGCTGCATGTCCTGGGCCTGTGTAGGTGGGCATGTAGTTGTATTGCAAGTTGCGTGCGTATGCGCCGTTGCGCACGAGGCGTTTGAATCCGCCTTCGCAGTAGTCGTTCCAGAAGCGATCGACGTAATCGTTGCGCATTTGATCAACGGTTACGCCAATGACCAACGTTGGTAATTGTTGGTCTGAATAGGAAGTGTTTTTTTTCTGTCCGAAAGCGTTTAGGCTAAGGAATAGAAGCAATAAACAAGTAAATCTCATCATGCGACAAATGTACCTCTGAATTAAATTACTTTTACGGGGTATGACGCTTCGCGATGACACAACACGTTGTGATGCCCGCGGGGCGGATGACACAACACGTTGTGATGACCACTTCGTGGATGACGCTTCGCGATGACCGCGGAGCGGATGGTAAAAGGAATATGATATGGAGAGACACATTTTGTTAGTAGGAATGCCCGGTAGTGGGAAGAGTACGGTGGCGAAGCGAATGTCGCAGGAGAGGGGTGTGTTGTGTTATGAAGTTGATGAAATGTTGGAGAAGAAGTGGGGAAGGAGTATAGCTGATTTTGTGGAAGAGCATGGTTGGGAGAAATTTCGTGAAGAGGAATTTTCTATGGTGAAGTCTATCGTAAATGAACCGGTGGGAATCATTTCAGCTGGTGCAGGATTTTTCACGACGGATGAAAAGGTGGAATTTTCATTGAATCATTTTGAAGTGTTGTATATGGAAATCCCGATTGATGAATTGTTCAATCGATTGAATACGCCTGAAGAGCGAGCGAAGCGTCCGCTTTTGAGTGAGGGGGACTTGCTTTCTAAATTAGAAACTCTCTTTATGGAAAGGGAAGCGTTTTATTTAAAAGGTAAGAAAGGTTAAGAAAAGGTAAGAAAGGGGAAATTAGAACTGCGTTGTTAGAACTGCGTTGTTCCTCCCGATAACTATCGGGATCGTAATTGGAAAACCTACGGTTTTATTCCTACTTCGTAATGCCTACTATGTAATTGGAACGTCGTTGCTTAATTGGAACGATTGATCGCATCGAGATTGATTCGAAGAATTGATCATCGGAGATGATAGAGAATTTCTTTAACAAGACCATTCATCTGTGAAAAAGCAAACCATCTTTTCCCTAGGTCTTTGAGTGAAGCCCCAAGGTGATACAATTTTTTTTCATCGAGAATAAGAAAACGGTCGTGAGTGTTTTTAAGGATTCGAATTTCAATGGGAGGGTATTGTGCGTTGTGTTTTTCAAGGTCGAGTTTGAGTTTGTCGCTTATTCTCTCGGCGTAAATGGTACAGAGAAATTTTCTGTTTCTTTTTGAAAGTTGAAGCATTGTGGTTTCGTCGATGTAGATATCGATTAGAATAATTGATTTTTTTGCCTTTGAAATAAGCTCGCTGGAGAAGACGTAGGCGTCGAAGATCTTATCATTTAAGAAAATGCCTGATTTCGGCTTAAGTTCATTGTCCAATTTTGAAAGATAAAATCAATTCTTTTTGCCTCCTCGATAACTCTGCTTTCAATAGAATTGATTTTTTGATAGAGTAATTGTCCGAAATTGACATTGCTTCAAAAGAGCATAAAAGAATTAATAATGTGAATGCTCATTTTTGTTGCGATCTCCTTTCTCAGTAAGGTTGCCGCCATTGCGATGCAGTGTTCGGTAAAAGCAAATGGGAAAGATTTTGAATGCTTCAGCAATCTCAACCGGTCGCAAATTGCGACCAGTTCTTCTTTTTCTTTTTTATCGAGTTGGAAATAGTACGAGTCCGGAAATCGTATAGCGTTTCTTTTCACTTGCTCGTTAAGTCGTTTAGTTGAAGTTTGAAAGAATTCTGCGAGATCTCAATCAATAATCACCTGCATTCCGCGAATGGTGAATATTCGCGATTCAATTTCTGACTTAATTAGGTTTTGTTCCATGTGGCAAACTTATTTCTGTTAAGCGTTACGGCTGGACAAGGAACCAACATTGCAACGATAAGCTTCAACAGTGGTTTCAGCACCCCTGGTGTTGTTTCTGTAACGGCTTCTAACAGTTG